>NZ_VOZS01000011.1:0-151117 GCF_013419675.1 Acinetobacter sp. YH12069
AAAAGTCATAATCGCTTTCATTCGACTGCATGATGAAAGGTCGTACATCATAGTTCTGACTTAAACCGCTTAGATCTAGCGTTAGACTGGCAGCAAAGAGCGGACTTTTGCTTTGCCATTCTTTAAAGAGAGTTTCACTGACATCGCGAACAGATTTGTTCATAAACACACGGCTGTTCCTGCGTTTATGCCACAGCGATGTTGCATCTTCTAAAGTGAGTTTATACAGCGTGAGTGAACCGTCACTCTGGCCTTGGGTGGCTTCGGTAATAATACCCGTGGTGCGGAAGAGTTCGCCCTGATCGGTCACTTGATCAACGGCGACTTGTACGCCAATAAATTGTTTTAGTGGAATAAGTGCATTAGTAGATAGGCAAATCAAAGTCGCTTGCAGGCCTTGGTTTAAGACATGCTCCCCATCAATACGTTGAATAAAAAGCTCTTCATTCAACGCAGGATTGGAAAATTGCAAATGAATGGCACGTTTTTGGGCGGATAAGCCTAATTTTTCAAGTATAAGAGCAATCGAATTTAACATTTTAAAAGTCTGTTTTTTAAACTTTGTATAATTATGCTGCGAATGATATAGGCTAGCCATCAGACTTGACCAGCCTATTTTATTAATAAAAATGTAACATCTTAATAATTATTATTTTTTACAATCTCTTAAATTAACCTTTCTGAACCAAATAATGGAATTCTTTATTTCCATTTTCATCAAGACGTTCTTCTTGAAGCAAAAGCTCATGACCTAAATGCATACAAAATTTCGGAATATCCCAAGAGGTCGAATTATCTGTTGCAAAAACCTCAACAATATCACCCGATTTTGATTTACGAATGGCTTGATGCAACATCATCACAGGCTCAGGGCAACGTAAGCCACGGGTGTTTAATTGAATTGATGGGGGCACAGAAGGCTCAGACATTAGAAAACTCAGTATTAAAATCTAGGGCTATTTTAGCATAATCCTAACGACCGAATGTTAGCTTGAAAAATGCAGATGATAACGTCTTAAAATGACTTGATCGCTCATCATCTAGATCAACATTAACAATAGACAACTGTATTTTCTACGGTATGATAAAATCATCATTTATTAGATATTAAGAGTCTTTAGGAAAGATCATGCAAGAGGAATCCGGCCCGTCGTGGGGCATGCGCGGCTTACGTAAATGGCTGGGCACTGCACCAGAAACCCGTGACGAACTGTTGAAATTGGTACAAGATTCACGTCGCTTCTTAGAACCCGATACAGTTGCCATGCTCGAAGGGGTACTCGACTTACCTGCAACTAAAATCCGCGAGGTCATGACCCCCCGTACTGCGATGATCAGCTTGCAAGAAGATGATGAGCTATTAGATATTTTGCATGTACTTGTTGAATCTGCACACTCACGTTTCCCAGTCTTTTCCTCAGACCAGCCAGACAATGTTGTCGGTATTTTGTTGGCCAAAGATTTGTTGCCATTTTTGACAGAACCGACCACCAAAGTCGATATTCGTGCATTAATGCGTCAACCCTTATTTGTACCCGAGAGCGCGCGTTCTGACCAAGTTTTACGTATGTTGAAAAATACCCAAACCCATATCGCTGTAGTGATTGATGAATATGGCACAACTTCAGGCTTAGTCACTTTAGAGGACATTCTTGAAGAAATTGTGGGTGAAATTGAAGATGAACACGACAAAGTCGATGAAGAAGCTCAATTTATCATTCCAGATGAAGACCCACTAAGTGCAAATACATGGTTGGTTCAAGCACTTACACCAATTGAACACTTTAACAATCTTTTAGATGCTGATTTTTCAGATGATGAAGTAGAAACTGTGGGCGGCTTACTGCTACAAGAAATGGGCTTGGTCAGTGATTTACAAGGTCAAGTGATTGAACTTGAAAACTGGGAATTTACCATTTTGGAGGCAGATGCACGTACTATTCATCTGATCCGAGCTGTCCGTAAATGAGAACCTACTTTGATAAGCTGCTAAACCACTCAGAACAAAAAAAACAGCTACCTTTCATCTATCCTTTGCTGATTGCATTATTTTCAGGTGCCATCTTCAGCTTGTCGCTGGCACCTTATCATTATTGGTGGTTGGCAATTTTATCTCCAGCCCTGCTGTATGCTTGCTTAAGTCAGCGTGCCCCTAAACAATCGTTTTTCATTGGTCTAGCTTATGGCTTTGGCTTATGGTTTGTCGGGGCCTTTTGGCTGTATACCTCGATCCATGTCTATGGTGATACCAATTCAGCACTCAGTGTTTTGATGATTGCCATTATGGCAATTGTGATGGGGCTGTTTACCGCAGTTCAGAGTTGGCTCTACCGCCGCTTCTTTCCAGAAACACCACTGACCTTTGCGCCACTGTGGGTGTTTTTCGAGTGGAGTAAAACTTGGGTCTTTACCGGTTTTCCATGGCTGTTTGCAGGTTATGCCTTTACTGAACGATTCCTCGATGGTTATGCGCCATTATTCGGGATCTTTGGAGTGTCTTTTGCGGTCATTGTATTGGCCTGTGCCTTGGTTGAAATCCTACGTAAACGCATCTTCTGGATTGTTCCATCTGCCCTTGTTTTGCTCGGTGCTTGGGGTGCAGCGCAACTGCAATTTGTTCAGCCTAAAAATGAAAAACCGCTGAGTGTTTCCTTAATTCAAGGCAATATTCCACAAGATTTAAAATGGTTAACAGAATACCAAGCTCAAACCTTAATGAAATATGCGTCATTAAGTCGGACCGAATGGGGCCGTGATGTCATTGTTTGGCCAGAATCCTCCATTCCAATGTTCCAAACCGATATTGAGCCGTTTTTGGATGCGATGAAAGTCCAAGCCAATAAAACAGGTACGGCTTGGGTGACAGGTATTCCCTATTGGGACTTGGCAGAATCACAGCAAAACCAACACCCTATGTATTACAACACCATCATGGCAACTGGTGATGAATCTTCTGGTCTATACAAGAAGCAACGTCTAGTCCCCTTTGGTGAATACATTCCGCTTTCAGGGATGTTAAGTTGGGTACTACCTGCCCTACAAAATGACCCGTCGATGAGTGGCTTTTCACGTGGTGCAAACAACCAAAAGCCTTTGAATGTTAAAGGTCATGATTTAGGTGCGGCGATTTGCTATGAAGTGGCTTATCCTAACTTAACGCGCCGTAATGCCAGTCAAAGTGACTACCTAGTGACTATTTCCAATGACGCTTGGTTTACTGGAACAGCGAGCCCACATCAGCACCTACAAATGGTTCAAATGCGTGCCAAAGAAAATGGCCGTTGGTTTATCCGTGCAACCAATACTGGCATTACCGCCTTTATTGATCATAATGGCCACATTGTGAAACAAGCACCGATGGATAAAGATGCGGTACTGCGTGGTGATTTACCTGCCATGCAAGGCGAGACACTTTACACTCGCTTAAGTGATTGGCCTGTGTTGTTTTTCTCATTCTTGTTGTTGATTCTCGGTTGGATTTATCGCCCGCGTAAAGTTGATATTTCTTTTAAATCACGCCGTTAATTCCGCTACAAAAGATCAAAAAAACCGAGCTTTGGCTCGGTTTTTTATTGATAAACTTTCAGGGTGCCAGTTCACCCTACTTTTTCAAAGTAACTTGGTGCCTAGGGGAATCTCTGTATCAGGCACACAAAGAGCAACATGCCCCTCTGCATTATGAAAGCCTGTGACCAAACACTCTGACTGGATCGGACCAATTTGTTTTTTTGGAAAATTCACGACGGCAACGACCAATTTTCCCAATAGATTTTCCGGCTGATATAGCTGTGTAATTTGCGCACTGGATTTTTTAATGCCCAGTTCCTCTCCAAAATCCACATGGAGAATGTACGCGGGTTTACGTGCTTGCTCAAAGACTTCAGCCTGCACAATTTTCCCCACACGTAATTCAACTTTCAAAAAATCTTGCCAATCGATCTGTTGCATTTTTCCCTCTTTCTTTTCTTTGTTGTACTTCATCCAACTATCTAAGATCTGATATGTAAAGATTATAAAAATTTCATTCAGGCTGACCATATGTGAAACAGACATTCGATGCGTCAAAACGGACAAAGCAAGGTTATGTTAGAGCGCGTACCATGTAGAAGTATGCACTGATGTACGCTACGAACTGTTCATTAACACGAGACATAAAAAAACTGGAGCAAGCTCCAGTTTTGAAGGTTTAATTTTGGGGTTATAACTGCGTAACTAAATAGGAAAGCATGGCAGCTAAAGATACCATTGGAATATATCGATAAAGACGAACAACCAGTTGTTCGATGGCAGATGCATGTTCTTGTTTTAAATTTGCCACAGTCGCTTTTAATGCAGACCAAAAACTTAAAGCCAGTAATGAACTCATTAAGCTCATGGCAAAGAAGCCCACCATAATTTGGCTACTGCCCTCAGTGCTTTGCCATAAATACACAATGCCTTGACTGATCGGCAGAATACTTAAAATCAAAAGAACAGATTTCAGCATAGACCAATGAAATTGGTTAATTTCATCCGTTAATAATAATGCTTTCATGCTATCCTCCATGGCTAAAAAAGTACCATAAAAGATATTATGCGCGGTTTTATTTAAATGAAAAGCCTATATTTATTCATATTTTGCGATTATTGTAATCAATAAAATTGGGAATAATTCTTATTATAAATATCACATATTTTGCATTATGTAATTTAAATTAAATTCAATAACTTAATATTAATTTTATAATTAAGATTTATTATCACTTCACTCAATATTGAAACACCCTATTAAGTGAAGTGATTAATTCCATTAAAACTGAATTTATAATTATTCTCAGTTAGTGTTTATAGTAAATATCAGCATCATTTTCTTCACCACCAGACTGACCGTCCGCACCAAATGAATAAAGATCATAAGGACGGCCTTCAGAACCGGGAATCACATATTGAATGTCATTGTCCCAACTGTCTTTTGGATAGCCACCTTTGATGTAGCCACCTGGCAACCAGTTTTTAGCAGACTCAGGTTTAGTGACCAAAGCATTTAATCCGCCGTCTTGCATTGAAGGGAATTTACCATTGTCCATTTTGTATTGATCTAATGAGCCAGCGACACTTTTTAAAGTAATCGCCGTAGTATCGACTTTGGCTTTTTCACCACGGCCCATCACGTTCGGTACAATCAGCGCTGCCAAAACACCTAAAATGACAATGACCACCATCACTTCAATTAAAGTAAAACCTTGTTGCTTCATATTTTTTGTCTTCACTTGCATGTTACAAATCTCTGTTCACATCATTGTTCGAATGTCTTAAATCATATTATTCATATTCACGATTGGCAGCATCACAGCAATCACGATCACCAGTACAATGCTCGCCATAAATACCAACATCAGCGGTTCAAGCAACGCCAATAAAGTTGAAATTAAAGTCGTCACTTCTCGGTCTTGCATCGTCGACGCACGTTCGAGCATCCGATCTAATTCGCCTGAACTTTCACCACTTTTGATCATTTGTACCATCATCGGTGGGAAATAACCACTTCGCTCAAGCTGTGTTGCTAAATTACCACCTTCTGTTACTTTCTCTGCCGCAAGGTTGACCGAATCTCGAATCACCCAATTATTACTGACCGCTGCGCCAATTTTTAAAGCATCGACCAAAGGCACGCCAGACTTGGTTAAAATCGACAAGGTACTGGCAAAACGAGCGGCATTAATGCCTTTAGACAGTTTGGAAAATAACGGTAATTTCAAGGTCAATCGGTCAAAGGCATAATGTCCCGCCGCTGTTCTGAGGAATCGAACCAAGAGAAAAATCGAAACTACGCTACCGACCAATAAAAATGGCCAGGCCATTCGAATAAAATCACTGGCTTTCATTAAAGCGACCGTTATCCACGGCAAGGCATCTTTGCTTTGGTCAAAGGTTTTGACAATATCTGGGACCACATAGGTCATGAGTCCCATCACAATACCGAAAGACATTAACATCAGGATGATGGGATAAATCATCGCACCCTGCACTTTTTTTTGCATGGCGAAGCGGTTTTCGGTGTAATCAGCAAGTTGGTCGAGAATGAGATCGAGATGACCTGAACGCTCACCTGCTGCAATCGTGGCAATATACAGTTCAGGAAAGCGTCCCGCTTGTTGTAGTGCGTTGGCTAAAGAATGTCCTTCCAAAACTTTAGAACGCACCGACATCAACAGGTTTTGCACATGGGCTTTTTCGTTTTGTTTTCCCACAGCACGAATCGCTTCTTCTAATGGTATTGCAGCGGCAACCAAAACTGAAAGTTGGCGAGTCAATAAAGCCAAGTCATAGGCATTCAGCCCTTTTTGAAACCAGCGCTGCTGCGCGTGTTTGTCTTTTTGCTCTATCGGATCGACAGCAACTGGAATGAGTGACTGATCTCTGAGCTGTTGACGAATTTGACGCGCAGAATCACCCTCAAGTACACCCTTCTGCTGCTTCCCTGAAGCGTCTATGGCAGTAAACTGATATGCAGGCATTGTAATGCTCTAATTTTCCAAAATTTCTATCAGCGCAGTTGCGTCTGACCATCAAAATCATTCATATTCTTAGATATAAAATATGAGCTCACTCTAACACAACTCCTTTACGATCACGACGAAATTTAATCAGGAACTTATCCACGTTTTATGGCAAATTCAGCGAGCATTGCAACACCTATTTACCGCGTTCGAGTCGCCGTTCCGGTATATTTATACGACTGCTTCGATTACAGCTTAAACCAAGAGCAATACCAACAAGCTGAAGTAGGTGTACGCGTTGCTGTATCTTTTGGTCGGCAAAATTTGACCGGTATCATCGTGGAAAAAATTGCTCCCGATGCACCACTCGATTCAAGATTTAAACTCAAGGCCATTACCGAACTTCTTGATGATCGTGCCATTTTAGATGAGAAAGTTTTAAATTTATTGACATGGTCTGCACAGTATTACCAATTTCCGATTGGTGAAGTGATGCAAAGTGCCCTTCCGACGCTGTTACGCCAAGGAAAGCCCTATAATTTATTGGCACGTACATGGAATCTGATTGACCATAATGCTGAAGCCAAAATTAAACGTTCAGAGCGTCAACAAGAGGCGTATAAAATACTAAAATTACATCCCACAGGCACAGGTGAAAATCTTTTAAATTTGTCAGGTGTGGAAACCGCGACACTCAAAGCATTAGAGAAAAAAGGCATCTGCCAATGTGTCTTGGCGGAACAGGACTTTAGCCCGATGCCCATGAGCATGGCGCAAATGCCACTCACTGCAAATCCTGAGCAAAAGAAAGCCATTGATCGGGTGTTAAAGGCGCGTAATCAATATCAGGCATTTTTACTTGATGGTCTGACCGGCAGCGGTAAAACCGAAGTCTATTTACAAATCATGCAAGAGGTTCTTAAGCAAGGCAAACAGGTCTTGGTTTTGGTACCTGAAATTGGACTCACCCCACAGACCATTAGCCGTTTCCAATCACGTTTTCATTGCAATATTGCCCTACTACATTCGGGGTTGAACGATTCAAAACGTATGCAAGCTTGGCAAGCGGCGCAAACGGGCAAGGCGTCTATTATCTTAGGCACGCGTTCTGCGATTTATACCCCACTGCCGAATCTAGGTTTAATTGTGATTGATGAAGAGCATGATCTGTCCTTTAAACAACAAGAAGGCTTTCGCTATCACGCTCGGGATGTCGCACTTTACCGTGGGCATCTGGAACAATGCCCTGTAATTTTAGGTTCTGCCACGCCTAGTATCGAGTGTTATGCACTGGCGAAACAAGGCAAAATGACCGTACTGGAATTGAACCAACGTGCGGGCACCGCAGTCATGCCGAAAATGCACATCCTTGATTTGAAAGTGGCACAGAAACAGCATGGAATCAGCCAATTATTAATTGCTGAAATCCGTAAGCGCCTTGAAAAAAAAGAACAGGTGTTAGTGTTTTTAAACCGTCGTGGATATGCCCCAGTTTTAATTTGTGAAAGCTGTGCATGGCAGGCCAAATGTCCGCACTGTGATGCCAATTTCACGGTACACCGCACACCCTATCAACACCTACATTGTCACCACTGCGGCACCATTCACCGTATGCCAGAGCATTGTCCACAGTGTAATCACCAAGAACTGAAATCCGTGGGTATGGGTACAGCGAAGGTTGAAGAAAGCCTAAATGAGCTATTTCCGCAGCATGACGTTATACGGGTCGATCGTGATTCCACCAGTCGGGTCGGCAGTTGGCAAAAGATTTATGACAAAATTCAAAAAAGTGAGCCTGCTATTTTGCTTGGTACACAAATGCTGGCCAAAGGTCATCACTTCCCTTACGTCACCTTGGTGGCGATTTTAGATATCGATTCAGGTCTGCTGAGTGTGGACTTCCGTGCCATCGAACGTACCGCTCAACTCATTGTGCAAGTCACAGGGCGTGCCGGCCGTGGTGAACGTAAAGGCGATGTGTTTTTACAAACCCTAAGACCCGACCATCCACTTTTGAATATTTTGGTCAATGAGAACTACCGAAAATTTGCCAAAGAAACCATGAAAGAACGGGAAATGGCACAAATGCCACCGTTTCGCTATGCCGCATTGGTACGCTGTGAGTCAAAAAACCAAGAACTCAATACTGAATTTTTACAGCAACATGCACAATTGCTACGTCAGGACGCTGCTGGAATTATTGACATTTGGGGACCGATTCCTGCCCCGATGGAGCGCAAAGCAGGGCGTTACCAATCCCACATGGTTTTACTGTCTACAGATCGTGCGCGCTTACATTATTATCTGCGTTATTGGTGGCAAAACATCTTGCATAACAAGCCATCAAATATGAAATTGAGCCTCGATATAGACCCACAGGAACTCAGTTAAACGCGTACAATTCAGTCTGAAAAATCAGTCATACTGAATTGAAACTTTCGACCAAAAATACAACTCTAGGACGAGTAAATGTCACTACTGTTACAGATCACAATTTTCCTTGGCGCATCCTTATTGCTTGTCCCTTTGCTCAAGCGCTTTGGTATTGCAACGGTATTGGGATATCTGTTCACCGGTATTTTGCTCGGCCCCGATGTCTTTAACATTGCCAGTGATCCCGAAGCGATCCAAGAGCTCGCTGAGTTTGGCGTGATCTTACTGATGTTCCTGATCGGCCTTGAACTTCGTCCACAGCGTCTATGGAGCATGCGTAGTTCTATTTTCGGCATGGGGAGTTTACAAGTTGGTCTGACCGGTCTGTTTTTAGCGCTAGGCAGTTTTTTTGCATTACAACAAGGCATTGCAGCCAGCATCGTTATCGGTTTCGCTCTCGCACTATCCTCTACTGCCTTTGTCTTGCAGATGCTGAGTGAGAAGCAGCAATTGAACACCACCTATGGGCAGCAATCCTTTTCGATTTTGCTGTTTCAAGATATGGCCGCAATTCCCCTGATTGCAGTCATTCCCCTGCTCGCAGGGACAGAATCATCACATCACGGAATCGCCTATTTCGCTGCAATCATTGCAACTTTTTCAGGCTTATTTTTATTTAGTCGATACTTAATGCGGCCTTTTTTCCGTTTCGTCGCGAAAAGTGGCGCGCATGAACTGATCACTGCTGTTGGCTTATTTATTGTGCTGGGTGTCGTGGTGTTGATGGATGTACTGGGCATCAGTACCACACTCGGAGCATTTCTGACCGGCATGCTATTGGCAGACTCGGAATTCCGCCATGAACTCGAAGCCAGTATTGCTCCGTTTAAAGGGCTTTTACTTGGTTTGTTCTTTATGACTGTGGGCATGACCACAGAACTGTCATTATTCGTTGAAATGCCATGGTTCATTATCGGTGGTGCATTGGCACTGATGCTCATCAAAATGGCGTCACTTACGGCGATTGCGCGTTATCTTAAAAATTCATGGCGCAACAGTATTTTACTGGCGACCTGTTTGGCTCAAGGCGGTGAATTTGCCTTTGTGGTCTTTAGTGTGGCGAAAAGTGAAAATGTCGTACAGCAAGCCATTTTGGAGCCATTAACCCTCATCGTCACTTTGTCGATGGTGTTGACCCCTATGTTGTACTGGTTAATACAATCACAAATTTTGCCACGTTTTAATCCAAAAACCATCCCCGAATATGACGACATTCCGGATGAACATAATCCTGTGATTATTGCGGGCTTTGGACGTTTTGGACAAATCATTGCTCGTGTGGCGCATTTACAGCATTTGTCTTTTACCGCCATTGATAGCAACTTAGACAAAGTCGATTTCGTACGTAATTATGGTGGTCATCTGTATTATGGCGATGCCACACAACCAGATATTTTACGCGCTGCGGGCATTGAACATGCCAAAGTGTTCGTCCTTGCCATAGATGATATTGAAGACTCGATGAATGTGGCGCGTCATATTCGCCTGAATTACCCTCAGTTAAAATTATTGGTCCGTGCGCGTGACCGTCATCAGGTGCATCTGCTGCGTGATTTGGGGATTGAGCATATTTGGCGTGAAACCTATTTATCCTCTTTAGGAATGGCCTATCACATGCTGTGCGACTTAGGCATCAGCGATGAAGATGCCTATAAGAGTATCGAATTGTTCCGTGATTATGATGAGAAACTGCTGACTCAACAGCAGCAAATCTATACCGATGAACAAAAAATTTATGAAACGCATCGTAACGCTTTAGCTGAACTGGAACATTTGTTTGAAAGCGATGCGCAAGCCCTTGAAAAACCTACAGGTGTTGATTTACAACGCAGCTTACAACGTCATCGTATTGATGTCACAAGAGATGATAATGAATGACTTGTGTTTTACAATATCGTCACCATTAAAGCAGGGTTATGGAGAATTTTATGTCAGATTTACGCCAACGCTTTTTTATTGAAGATAGCCCTGTTCGTGGAGAAGTGGTTCATCTTGAAGAAGCCCTACAAACGATTCTTGCACAGCGTGACTATGCACCTGCTGTACAAATTCTCTTGGGTGAAATGCTCAGCGCGACTGCCTTGTTGGCCAGCACCTTAAAAATTAAAGGTCGTATTAGCTTACAAATTCAGGCTGCAGGCACTTTTAAATGGGCAATGGCGGAATGTAATCATCTCGGTGAAGTTCGCGCACTTGCAGATTATGAAGAAGACCCGCACTTTCAAACCGCTGAAGACAGCAGCACGGTACTCAAAGCCTTGGTAAACCCAGTACTTTTCATTAATATCGAGCCTGAATTTGGTGAGCGTTATCAAGGGATTGTACCTTTAGACAAACCGACTTTAGCGGGTTGCTTGATGCAATATTATGATCTCTCTGCACAGATCCCGACACGCATCGTCTTAGCAAGCAGCAACAGCCGTTCAGGTGGTTTGCTGATCCAGTTATTGCCGCGTAACAGCGAAGAAGAACAACGCCGAGTTGATGAAGATCTATGGCCACGTTTAACCATGCTGACCGAGACATTAAAAGCAGAAGAGTTAACGTCTTTATCTGCAAACGAAATTTTATATCGTTTATATAACGAAGAAGAAGTTCGTCTACCTGAAACTGAAGCCTTAAAATTTGGCTGCACATGTTCAAAAGAACGCTGTGCGACAGCACTTGAACAAATTGGTGTTGCTGCAGTTCGTGAAACTCTAGAGTTTCAAAACCCAATTGAAATGGACTGCCAATTCTGTAATACAAAATATACCTTTACTGCAGAAGAAGCTTTATCCCTTTTTGGTCAACACCTTAGCTAAATCATTGCATGATTAAAAGCCTAAATCTAAGCATCCTTCGGGGTGCTTTTTTATTGTCCCGATAAAATTTAGACCTACTACTTTCTTGCGCTTAGTCGAATGGGTTCGAACTATAAAGCATCAACATGATCAGCTGTATTTGCGATCAATTTTTTTTCGAGTAGAATCGCGCCAGAAATAAAGTCAAAAAAACCAACAAAGCTTTATTTTTAATTGAAAAATAATGTAAAAAAAACTGGATAAATTATGAAACTCAAAACACTCGCTATTGCTTTAGCCATGTTCTACTTTGGCCCAATGACAGTACATGCAGCAGACCTCGTCGGGACATGGAAAACCATAGATGATAAAACAGGCTATGCTCGTGCTGAAGTCCAAATCACTAAATTAAAAGACGGCAGCTATAGCGGTAAAATCACCAAAGTACATGCCATCCCCAACCGCCCTGTCACCACGATTTGTGAAAAATGCGAAGGTAAACTCAAAAATGCACCCTTAATTGGTTTACCGATATTCTCTGGCTTTAAACATAATGCAAAAGAGAATGCGTACACCGATGGCAAGGTGATCGACCCACTTTCAGGCAATACTTATCAAGGTAAAGGGCAATTGAATGCGCGCGGCAATGTCCTGACACTTCGAGGTTATGTTGGAACCACGCTTCTCGGCCGGACGGTATCTTGGATCCGCGTCAACTAAAGTCGCCATTTGGCTTTCATTGGCATGATGAACTCAACTCCAGACGAGTTCATCATGCCGATAATAATCTACTTTGAGATGAATTCCGACTATTTTACTAGTGCGTAGACGTTCAGCATAAACCTCATTTAGCGCCAACTCGTTCATGTTTTGGCTCAAAATATAAATACCAATTCTTAAAAAATCACTAGAATATTCATATTATTTCAGGCTACATTAAACCCATAATATTTTTATGCCTTTAAGTTTTAGGCATCCGCTTTTTGTGTAATGTGGGTAATTGTATGGCTGTTAAATTCCTCCCTTCTATCCTGTTCGGCATGTTCTCCATCTGCAGTTTATCCTCTGCTTTTGCAGCGATTGACCCCTTAGTGGGGACATGGAAAACCATTGATGATCGAACAGGATATTCCCTTGCCGATGTGGTGATTCGTAAAGATAAGCATGACCTGTATTCGGCCACCATTATCCAAAGCCGAAGCGCACCCGGAACAGCAAATGTTTCGACATGCACGCAATGCACCGGTGCTCAGAAAAATAAACCCATGGTCGGTTTAACCACTTTAAGCGGCCTAAGCGCTGATCCAGAAAAGCCCAATGAATTTGTGGGTGGAGTGATGCTCGATCCCAAATCAGGCAAGCACTACAATGCACGCGCTCGTTTAATGAATAATGGCAAGCATTTGATCATCAATGGTCGTACTGAAGGCTCTGCAATTGGACGCAATGTCACTTGGGTCAAAAACTAAGCACTAGGCCTTTAAATCATTAAAGGCCTTTTTTAACTTAAAATTTAGAGTAAAAACTCCATATTAAAGCAGCGTTTTAAGAAATTCTGCCAAATACATCACAAACTATCACATTGATTTTGTAGGTCTTTATATATAAATTAGGTAACTTACTCTAAAAACACAATTCTGAATTTTCAGGGGATGAAATGAAAAAAATATATCAACAATTATTTGCCGGAATAGTACTTAGCACTTTGTCAGGATTGTCAATCGCTGCGGAAACCGATCCGCTAGTGGGTAAGTGGAAAACTGTCGATGACCGCACCGGATATTCACGTGCAGACGTTGAAATTCGCAAAAAAGCCGATGGAAGCTATGAAGGCATCATTGTCACCACACGCAATGTCCCTGGCACTGAAAAAATGGGCGTCTGCTCGAACTGCCCAGGTGAATTGAAAAATAAACCTTTTATCGGCTTGCCATTTATTTGGGACTTTAAACAAGATCCAAAAAATCCACGTGAATTCCAAAATGGTAAAGTTCTGGACCCGATTGGTGGAAAAATCTATAAAGGCAAAGCAAGACTTAGTGCTTCAGGAAAACATTTAACTATACGTGGGTATGTTGGTGTATCTGTGATTGGTCGTAGTGTCACTTGGATAAAATATTAATTTTAAATGTGTTTTTAAAAGCCTCCTCGTGAGGCTTTTTTATTGTCATGTTTTGAAACAATAAGATGCTGTTTGCCCCTATGACAGTTTGATGAACCCTTCTATATTGATTAAAACATAATCAATATTTATACAGAGAGTATGCCAGACAATCACTATCAAACTTTAGGGATCGCCAGAGATGCTTCGGCAGATCAAATTAAAAAAGCCTATCGAAAATTGGCGCGTAAATATCACCCTGACGTCAGTAAAGAAGCTGATGCTGAAGCGCGCATGCAAGCGATTAATGTTGCATACGACACTTTGAGTGATGCCGAAAAGAAAAAACAATACGATTTTGAACTCGATCATCCTCAAGGATTTGCTGGGTTTAATGCTGGCAACCAAGGTGGTTTTGACCAATCTCAGTTTTATCGCCAATCGACGAGTGATGGTCAGCATGCGGACTTTAGTGGATTTGAAGACTTGTTTGGTCGTTTTGGGCAAGGCTTTGGTGGCGGTGACTATCAGTATCAACGTGCAAACCGCCAAACCAAGAGCTTCCGTGGTGAAGACCAACACGCCAGTTTAGAAGTGGATTTAGAAATCGCATTTCATGGTGCAACGCAGAATATCACCTTGCAGATTCCGAGCTTAAATGCCCATGGTGAGCCTGAAGTTCAACGTAAAACCCTACAAGTCAAAATTCCTGCAGGCATGAAATCAGGTCAACAAATTCGACTCTCGGGCCAAGGGCAAGCTGGCTATAACGGTGGAGCTGCTGGTAATTTATACATTGAAATTTTGTATAAACAAACCGAGCAAACCCGTGTAGAAGGTGCTGATATTTTCCAACAACTGAATATCAGTCCTTGGGAAGCAGCATTGGGTCAAAAAATTGCATTTACCAGTCCTGATGGCAAAACATTAGAGCTACAGATTCCTAAAAATGCGCGTACTGGACAGCAGCTACGATTAAAGGACAAAGGGATACCAAACAAAACACCCGGACAGCTTTACCTGGTTTTAAATATAGTGATACCAGCTGCACAAACAGAACAAGAGCAACAAGCTTATGCGGCTTTTGCTCAAGCTTTTCCGTCATTTAATCCACGACAGTCTTAAGGAGAGCACCATGACAACAATTCATTATCGTGAAATTGTCTGTGACGGATGTAAACAGACTGAAATCGTAGACGAAAAAAGTAGTTTTGATCTACAACACTTTGCCTCTGCCTGTGGGCAAAGTCCAGAATGGGTTCTGCAACTACTCGAATACGATATTCTGCCTAGCCGTTCAGAAGACAGGATTCATCAATTTTTTGGCGATGATATATCTCGCGCACGGCGTGCCTATCGGCTTCAACGAGATTTCGATGCCAGTTTTACTGCGGTCGCCATGATGCTCGACCTGATTGATGAAGTCCAACAACTACGTCGCCAAGTGAAACACCAACAGCTTCATTCGCACTAAATGTATTCGTGAACGCTCTGTCCTGCAGGGCGTTTTTCTTTTTTCTTGTAGAGGAAATGATCGACAACCATGAAAACACGAGATTGCAATAAAAAAGTCAAAAACATGTTTCCTGAGTACCGTGATTTGGTCACTCAGTTACGTGATGAAAATCCGCATTTTGCGCGGATCTTTGAAGAACATGATGAGTTGGATCGCGAAATCATTCAATTGGAATTAGATCCTGTTAATCACTACAACACGGATATTGAGACCATTAAGCGTAAGAAATTAAAGCTAAAAGATGAAATTTACCGCTTACTGAAAAGTAATGAAAATGATGATATCTCTTGAGATATCGACTCGTATAGGGGAATTTTCATGATGCATGTCGTTCGCAGTACAACCCACGAGGCTAAGCAATTGAATTGCTAAGACCATAAGGATCGGTCAAATCGCGTTGTACTGCAGATTCTTTAAAAAACAAAATGTAAAACAATTACATCATGACAAAGGATTCATCATGCACATGCATCATGTCCTATTGGGTGGCATTACTCAGTTTCAGTAGTCTATTACATGCCAGTGATAAACGAGTATTTGAAAAACCATGGATGACCAAACAGGATATTCACGCGGTGATGTGACCATCGTCAAAAATGCCGACGGGACGTATAGTGGAACACTTACTGCAATACGCCCAATGCCGTACAAGCCCTTGGTCGAAGTGTGCTTAAAACGCAAAGGCAAACTCAAATATGCACCCTTGGTGAGTCTCGAAGTTATCAAAGGATTTAAAGCAGACCCATCCATCAGAGAAGCTAACGCGAACTATTTGAGTTTCGTCAGCTTCTCAATTTCTTTCATAGTTTTAACCGTACCTTTGACTGTGCCCTTCACCGTTTGTTTAATTGGTTCATAATCCATAAACCAAAACAAATTCATGTGTTGATCGCCATGTTGCTGTGCCAGCATATCAATCACACTTTTTTCGCCACGCCCCACCAAATGCCGTCGATAAAAATAATACAGCAGTAAAATCGTGGTAATCAACATGATACCAAGCATGATCCAAAAACCGGTTGGCGATTTGAGTCCGGGAATAAACTCAAAGTTCATACCGTATATACCAGTTAATAAGGTTAATGGTGCGAAAATCGCCGTAATAATCGCTAAAATACGCATATTTTCATTGGTTTGGTTGGCAACGGCTGAAAAATGCAGATCAATGGCGGCCTGCACGGCACTGCGTAATCGTGTGGTGTGTTTTTGAATGCGTTCGATATGGCTAGTTAAATCATCTACGCGAACCAGCATGATATCCTGCTTTTCACTGCGCTTTTTGCCTTTCAAATGCGGGTAATTATCCACAACTTCATCACGCAGTTCTTGCAAGGCTTCAATTTGCTCTTCACACAAGTTTTCCACTTGCTGAAAGGCCATATTTTCCTGCAACAGTTGATGCCACTTGGTAAACCGTCGATGCCCTTGTAATAACTCTTGCTGCCAAAACTCGACACGGCGCGTCAAAGGAACACGTAAATCCAAGTATCCATCCACCATATTATTCAGTAAGCGCAATGCCAAATCTAAGGGCGTCATGGCTAATTTTCGTGGTTTATTTTGTTCATCAATCGGACGAGAAATTAAGGTTTCAATCCGCTGGATATAACTTTCAATGGCTTTGTTGCCCTTTTCACGAACCGTAATCAGCACTTGGGGCGTGAGCAAAAAACTGATCGGGGTAGTCGCCAAACCAAAGACCCGCTCATGCTTTTCAAGCGCGTCGGCGCCTGCAACAATTTGGTCATCGGGGGTGACCATTTTTCTAAAAATTAATAAATCGTAATCATCGAGTGTGTCAAAGGCACACGGATGCTCTAGATTTAAAATATCCCACAGATGATATTCATTGACCCGTAGATCACACGCCTGAATAATCTCACGCTGCCATTGCTCAGGGCGGTTAACGACATCTTCACGGGTACAATCAATCCAAATAAACTCAGGCTCAAGTTCAGGATGATGCTCACATTGCACTTGGTCTTGCACATAGATATGCGCGGCTGTTGGATGCTGAAAAAAATAATAGGTTTGCATATCTCATTTATTATTGTGTTTACTTTTTGCATGATGCCATAAAAAAAGCCTTGAGCAAGTCAAAGTTCATACTCTGACTGCACTCAAGGCTTTTTAGAATCCATTCACAGAGCCGAAACCCTGTGAATCAACAAACCATTAAGCTTGTTCGATGTCTTTCATGGTTAATTTGATACGACCGCGGTTGTCGACATCAGCAACTTGTACTTTGATCTCTTGACCTTCAGATAATACGTCTGAAACGTTCGCAATGCGTTCGTTAGAAATTTGAGAGATGTGAAGTAAGCCATCAGTACCTGGAAGGATGTTTACAAACGCACCAAATTCAACGATACGAATCACTTTACCAGTGTAGATTGTACCTGGTTCGATTTCAGCAGTAAGCGCTTGGATTTTCGCAACAGCAGCAGAAGCAGCCGCTTTAGTTTCACCAAATACGCGAACTGTACCGTTATCTTCGATATCGATTGCTGCTTTAGTTTCTTCAGTGATCGCACGAATCGTTGCGCCGCCTTTACCAATCACATCACGGATCTTATCAGGGTTGATGTTGATCACTTGGAATGTAGGCGCGTGCATAGAGATTTCAGGACGAGCGCGTGAAATCACTTGGTTCATTGCATTTAAGATGTGCATACGACCTGCATACGCTTGGTTCAATGCAACTTCCATGATCTCTTCAGTAATACCTTCGATCTTGATGTCCATTTGAAGTGCAGTAATACCGTTTGCAGAACCTGCTACTTTAAAGTCCATGTCGCCAAGGTGGTCTTCGTCACCCAAGATGTCAGAAAGAACTGCGAAACGCTCGCCTTCTTTGACTAGACCCATTGCGATACCCGCAACTGGCGCTTTAAGTGGAACACCTGCGTCCATAAGTGATAGAGAAGCACCACATACAGAAGCCATTGAAGATGAACCGTTAGATTCAGTGATGTCCGA
The DNA here is from genome assembly GCF_013419675.1 of Acinetobacter sp. YH12069. Lineage (NCBI taxonomy): Bacteria > Pseudomonadati > Pseudomonadota > Gammaproteobacteria > Moraxellales > Moraxellaceae > Acinetobacter > Acinetobacter sp. YH12069. Next base: position 18,292 of record NZ_VOZS01000011.1, read on the forward strand.
TACGATACGGATCACGTACGGGAAGCGGTCAGCTGCTGGAAGTACAGCTTGTACACCACGACGCGCTAAACGACCGTGACCGATTTCACGACGTTTAGGACCAGATTCACGACCAGTTTCACCTACAGAGTATGCAGGGAAGTTGTAGTGCAACATGAAGTTGTCAGTTTTCGTACCCGCTAATGTATCTACCATTAACGCATCACGTGTATTACCCAAAGTTGTTGTTACCAACGCCTGAGTTTCACCACGTGTGAATAATGCAGAACCGTGAGCACGGTCTAACACGCCAACTTGTACGTCAAGCGCACGAACTGTTTTAGTATCACGGCCATCAATACGTGGTTTACCTGACAAGATGTTGTCACGTACTGTACGGTATTTCAGGTCTTCGAATAATTCAGCTAAGTCGTCAGCGATACCGTCAACGTCTTCTTCTGGAACGAATTGAGCAACAGCTTCAGCTTGAAGCGCATCAAGTGCTGCATAACGATCGTGTTTAACAGCGATTGTGTATGCTTCAGAGATTTTCGCTTCAAACGCTTCTTTTAATTTTGCACGAAGGTCTTCGTTTTTCGCAGGTGCAGTCCAAGTAGACTCTGTTGCACCAGCAGCCGCAGCAAATTCTTTAATCGCTTGGATCGCGATTTGCATTTCGTCATGACCGAACAATACAGCGCCAAGCATTTGGTCTTCAGAAAGTTCTTTCGCTTCTGATTCAACCATCAATACTGCAGATTCTGTACCTGCAACCACAAGGTCAAGGTCAGATTCTTTAAGCTGTTCGTGGTTCGGGTTAAGGATGTATTCACCGTTGATTAAACCAACGCGCGCACCACCGATTGGACCACGGAAAGGCGTACCCGCAATTGCAAGTGCAGCAGATGTACCTAACATTGCAGCAATGTCAGCATCCATCGTTTTGTCAGAAGAAATCACAGTCGCAGTCACTTGGATTTCGTTGTAGTAACCTTCTGGGAACAACGGACGGATTGGACGGTCGATTAAGCGTGAAATAAGAGTTTCAGCTTCAGACGCGCGGCCTTCACGTTTACCGTAACCGCCCGGGATACGACCTGCAGCATATTGTTTTTCTTGGTAGTTAACAGTCAATGGGAAGAAGTCTTGACCTGCTTTAGCTGTTGGTTGAGCAACAACGGCAACAAGAACTTGTACACCACCCATAGTGATGATTACAGTGTTCGCTTGACGCGCAACACGACCTGTTTCTAGGACAACTTGATGCTGACCGTATTGGAATTCTTTACGAATAATATTAAACATCGACATGTTTTATTTTTTCCTGATTTTATTCTAGTGGAGACCCCTAAGGTTTGGCATTCACTCAACGCCCCAAACGCTGCAACATAAATGACAAAGCTTAGAAGCCGACCTCACTAGATATTAAAAACATTAATTAAAAATGCTAATTTGAGACACAAAGAAGGAGCGAATCATCGCCCCTTCCCCATTATCCAACCAAGGTTGGATAGACTTTAGTTTTCAGTAATACAGCACTAAGCATGCAATAGTCCGAAAATAAAAGTTTAAATCGAATTAACGACGTAAACCTAAAGCAGCAATCAATGCGCTGTAACGAGTAGCGTCTTTACCTTTAAGGTAGTCAAGAAGCTTACGACGTTGGTTAACCATACGGATAAGACCGCGACGGCTATGGTGGTCGTGTTTGTGCTCTTTGAAGTGACCTTGTAAATCATTGATTTGAGCAGTTAAAAGAGCTACTTGAACTTCTGGTGAACCAGTGTCGTTTTCAGCGCGAGCGAATTTTGCAACGATCTCTGCGCGATCTGCGTTTGTTAAAGCCATTCGATTTCTCCGAGATGCTTATAAAGTTAACTTTTGATACGAATCAACTGATAAATCAGCTGACTGCCGTGCATCACTACAGCAAGTGCATTATATTAAGGGAAAATCGTCCCAATTGCAAAAAGAGATGGCCGACTTCGTCAGGTTTTCATGACGATAATAGCGCCTTTTTTTTCACATCGATTCCATTATAAATTTTTTATATGTTTCGATACTTTATGCGACACAAAACCGCATATTTCTAACATGTTGAATGCGATGTCATTGAATGAATTTTAAACTGATTTTTTGATATATTTTGCCACTCGATGTTTAGCATGCAAAACTCAAAGTGGAATGATTAAAAAAAAAGCCCGAGCTAGGCTCGGGCTTTTTTGCGCTGTAGTTTCTTCTTTTTTAGTTATTGTTTTATTATTTATTGTTTTATGTGGCGCTTTTCCGCGTCCTTATGTCAAACATTCCATGTTTTAACTTGCACTTCCTTATGTGGTAGATTTTGCCACAACGGCTATTAGATAAAAGTCGTATTTTTCGTATCTATATGTAAGCTTTTTCGTACATCAGTTAAGCTCTATTTCTTTTCTGTTACAGCGTATAGGCATTTCTTATTTTCCAGACATAAAAAAGCCCTGTAGTCTCTCCCAAAACTACAAGGCTTAGCGGCTGTAAGTTTCCTATTTCCTTACTTCACTGTAAGTTCGCTGTCTTTTGACGTTATTCTTATACTTTTGCGATTTTACTCAACCATCCGTGTTGAGTTCTTTTTCTGTGAAGTCATCTTCTCAAAAAGCTCTAAAAAGCTCTATGCGCAAATCTCCTGAATCGATGTAAGCCATTTCTTACAAAATACGGTACATTTTGCCTAGGCTTTACAAAGGTAGGTGATTGTTAATTTTTTCTAACAGACCACTAACTCGCGCTGTTCTTTTTATAAGCGCTTTTGCCAATGCATCTTTTGCAACAAGCAAACTCACCACTTTTTTGGCACGAGTGATGGCGGTATAAATCAGCTCTTTACTCATCATTTCGGTAGCATGATTTTCCAAAACTACCGCCGTATGGGTAAATTCAGAACCTTGAGACTTATGTATGGTCAAGGCATAGGCGGTTTCTATACTTTTAGGTAACCGTGTTGCCACCACCCATTTATCCAAACTTGGAAAATAAACCTCAAACTGCGACTTTTCCGTCATCGGTCGTTTTAAGCAAATCCCGATATCACCATTTGATAGTCCAAGTTGATAATCGTTATAGGTCATCATGACTGGACGACCGACATACCAATCCCCTTGTTTCAACACACCCAAGGTATTTAAGACCCGAAGTTCAATCTGCTGATTGAGTTCGTGTAAGCCTAATTTTCCATGTCGAATGGCCGATAGAATCCGATAATCATCAAAATAGCGAATCAATTGGGCTGACCAATTTGCATATTCAGCGGGTTGCTCTGGCCATTGTTTTAACCACGCCACATAGGGCTGAAAACCATACATCAGTTGATCATAATATTTTGCCCAATGTGCCGCACTGTTCGTAGCGTCGGGGAGATATTGCAACTGAATCACATCGCTCATATTCGGTGTCAGTTGAATCGGCTGAAGTTCGGATGCAGATACCACCTGATGTTCGAATTTCGCCAGAACTTCAGTGGTTGTTTGCTGTTGTTCTTGTTGTTGAATAAAACGAGCAAACTCACCAATGGCTGCACCCTGTACAAAACGGCGGCTGGTCTGTAAATGGGTACGGTTGGCTTGTAAGGCATCAACATCCTGAAGGTTGGCCAAAACAGCGCCAACATCGACCGAAGCCAACTGTTCTGCATCCCCTAAGAGAATCAGCTTGCTGTGTTGAGGGATTGCCGCGAATAGCATCTGCGCCAAACTTAAATCCAACATGGAGGCTTCATCGACCACAATGACGTCATAGGGTAAGCGTTGGCGCTCATTAAACCGCGGGATAGCGCGCGTCCCTAAACCCAATAGACGATGCAAAGTTACGGGTTTCAAATGTTTGTGAATAATCGAATAATGCTGCAATGCAGGATCTTTAAACGCTGCTTGTAAGGCTTCTTCCATTCGCTGCGCCGCTTTTCCTGTCGGCGCTGCCATCGCAATTCTTAAATTTGGATTTTGCTCATTCAACACGGCAATAATCCGAGCCAAGGTATAAGTTTTACCTGTCCCAGGCCCACCGGTAATGATATTAAAATTGTGCTGACACACCATGTGCAGTGCTTGGATCTGATGGGGATCGGTCAGTAAATCCTTTTCAATATTAAGCATCTGCGTTTGATTGAGATTTTGCTCTGTTTGCTGTTTTAAACGTGCAACTTGCTTGGCTAAAGCATTTTCTAGTGCCCAATAGCGATAGAGATACAGTCGCTGTGAATCAAAAATAAAAGGCGCAACAGGTGTTTTTGCAGCTTGCTCATGCTGAACCATCTGAGCCAAACATTGAATCTGCGCATCTTCGGCCAAAATACAACTATCGCCTTTTTCCACGGCTTGCATCAATTGTTGAATTAACTGATTTGCAGCAGGATGACTGGCCTGATTGGGTAAATAATGTTGGATTAAATAGTCAATCCAATCCGGCAAAACCGCATCTAAATCAGCAGTTTCTTGGGGATTTTGGGTAACTAAAACCTGCATTTCTACAGTGTTTTCTTGTCCCGCGTGCAAAGGCTGTGCTGACAAGGCTTTTTGATCATTTTCCACACAGTTATCCTCAAACTTATCCACAAAGCAACTTATTGTTTCAGCGTGAATATTTTTATCTTTTTCGTGCTTTTTCACGTTTTAGCCACAACCTTTTCGCTCAATATTGCATCGAGGTTTTGAATGAATGTATCCGCCGGCTTCCAGTGATATACTCCACGATCGGACTGTCCATCCATACCACGAAGATACAGATAACTCGCCCCACCCAAATGCTGCGTCATATCATAGTCTTTCATCACGGCTTTCAAATAACGATGCAGGGCCACCAAATATAATGCAGCCTGCAACCAGTAACTGGAATGACTCATACTTTCTCGAATATAGGCATGATCATAATGTGCGGTCTGATCGCCTAAGAAATTACTTTTATAATCGGCAATGTGATAGCGCTGACCATCAAAATACACCAAGTCAATCGACCCCGTCAGATAGCGTGCTGTAAACACATCATTCAAATCTTGTATTTGTAAATCTGGCTCTTTTAGGCTTTCAAATAGCATGCGTATTTTACGTATCGCCAATGCACGATCTGCCATACTTAAATGAAAGTCCATTTCTGAACGATATTCACCATCGTTTAACTGATGCAGGCTAAAACCATCATGCAATGGTGTATGAATAATTTGACTGTACCATTCCCGCATTTCTTCAATCAGTTCAGCTTCATCTTGCTCAGGGTTTGCCGTTTGACCAAACTGTTTCATCAAGTTTTGCAACATTTGCGGCGAATCAAACTCAACATCACTATGAAAACGTGATGCGATGGCTTTGGCCAACTTCTCTTCTGGGGTGCTAAATCGAACTTTTTCCATCAATTTATGCAAGAAACTTCCGGGCTTGGTTCCCTTTGGAAAATGCCGTTTAATCCAGCTTATTTTCTCTGCCGTTTCTGCTTCAACGATTTCAAGCTGTTCAACTTCATCGGCAGCACTGTCTTCCTGTTCGTTCATTGCCGCTGCCAGTTGGTCACGTTGTATGTGCGCCTTATGCGCCGTGCGCGTGAGCGCGGTAAAACTGGTGGTTTCTCGTGGATAAAAATGGCTGTTGGGAATCTCTTCCGCCTCTAACACAACAGCTTCAACCTGAGTCTGAGTCAACATCGGTGGTGCTGCACGCAAGACATCGGCATCCACACTATCTGCGTGTTGGAACAGATCTGGTGCGCTTCCACGCCAAAAAGTCAGTCCTGAACGCGCTTCTGCCAATTGTTTCTTTTCTACTTCATGATGACGTAGCACGGCATAGACACGATAACTGGCACGGGTCAACGCCACGTACCACAAGCGATGATGCTCTGCTTCATTGCGCGCATCATTTTGTTGAATATCATCTTCGGGTAAGTCCGAAGACTTCACGGCAATCACACGTTCTAACCCAAGGCTTTTTTGCTGATTGTCTTTAAGGGAAAAATTCAAATTGCCTTTTTCACTTAAGCCCGCATTTGCTCCCAATAAAAACACACAACCAAACTCTAAGCCTTTGGATGCATGAATCGTCATCAGTTGCACCCCCAATTGCCCGGTCAATTTTCGCTCTTGGGTGCTTTCATTATTGATGCCTAAATTGATTTGGCGAATAAACCATTGATAGAGCTTATGCGCACCGGTGTAGTGTTCACTTTGCTGACTTAATAATTCTGCGATATGGCGTAAATTCACCACTGTGCGTTCATTATCTCGACTTTGTCCAGCCACCAACCGCGTCCACACCTGAAAGACCGTCATACAGCTATTCCACGCGCTGCGGAATCCTTGCTCATTCCAAATTTGTCGGACCTGTTCGAGTTTTTCGATGATGTCGCTCAGTCCATCCGCTTGCTGTTCGAGTGCGACCAATTGTTTCAGATCAAAACCCAATAAACGGCTCAGTAGCGCACGTTTCACCTTGGCTTCTTGATAAGGATTTAAAATCGCCGTCAGCAAAGCGGCAACGTCTTGTGCGACGGAACTTTTATAGACACTGTCCCGAGATGCTTTATAACAAGGAACGCCCAGCTGCAATAAACATTGCTGTACTTGCTCTAAGTCGAAATGGTTTTGCCCCAAGACCGCAATATCGTTTGCTGTCAGTGCTCGCTGGGTATTATTGTCTTGAAAATATAAATGTCCTTGCTGAGCTTGGTTGAGCAAGGACTGAATCTGCCAAGCCACTTGCTCTGCTTCATTTAGCGTTTCATCCAAAGCCAACCAACGCAGCGGTTGTGGATTGACTTGCTCATGATCAATCAGCGGCGGATGCTCACGCTCACCTGCTTGAATCGGGGTGTATTCAACTTGCTCACCAAAGTCCATTTGCCGATGAAACAAGGCATCCACCACTTCAACCAAGTTTTTGACTGAACGATGGTTTTTGTTCAAGGTATAACAACGCCCACCCTTGGCTTGAATATCATGACGCGCTTTACGATAGGTCAGCATGTCACCGCCACGGAACCCATAAATCGCCTGTTTGGGGTCGCCGACCATAATCATACAACCCTGATGTAAGCGCTCCTTGACCCGCCAAATGCTAGACAGCATGTCATCTTGATCTTGGTTGGTATCTTGAAATTCATCGACTAAAATCAGCGGATATCGTGCTAAAACATGAGCAGCAAAACTGTCTTTCCCTGCGGCTGAGCTTTGCTGTAAGGCTTCCGATAAGGTCCGAATTTGTTGTGAAAAGGTGGTTTCCCCAGCGTGGGACAACACTTGAGGCAAACGCTTTTTAACTTCCTGCGCCAAATAAAAATTTAGATATTGTTCTGCTTGATTGATATGTTCATAAGCGCTGAGCACCGCTCGGAGTTGTTGAACAAAAGCATGTTGATAAAATTCTTTTGAGATATCCGGCTGTTCTTCAACGACTTTGTCTTTAAAGACACGTGGCTTAAATTCAGTTTTATTCGGATCATAAAACAATGAACGAATGGCTTTCATTGTCTGTTGTAACACATCGGACTGAGTCAAAACCCCTTGGCTACCCGCTGCTTCAAAGTGCTGTAAAAACTCGGGAATGCGTGTATTAAAGGTAACAAAGAATGCACCTTTATTAAAACGTCGAGCGTCCACCAAGTTTTTATAATGACTTCCTGCATCAAAACACGCTGCAAGCTCTACACGAGCGGCAGGCAGCATTTGCGCAAGCTGATGACACATCGCTTCAAAATGCGCCAAAGCATTTTCGGGTAATTCAGGGACGCGCAAATCCACCGATGGGAAATTTAGACTTTCCTTTACCACGCCCAGATAATATTCAGGACCTTTCAACTGATGATTCAACATCAAATATTCAATCAAATGTGCAGGCTGCTGCTGGATCCAATCTCTTAATAAATCATGAATGATCCGTTCAATATGCAGGTCTTCATCATCACTGATTTGCACCTGTTCGATACGACCACTTTCAAAGGCAAATTCACGTAATAACTTTTGACTAAAGCTGTCTAAAGTTCCGACAAAGAGTTCTTCATATTGTTGTAAGACCACGTTCAGACGATTGTAGGCATAATCTAAGTGATGCCCATGATCTTTTAGCACTTGCTGATACAAAGGGTCACTCAAACTTTGCTGAAGTTCGGCCAACTCATTTTGAGGTGCCGCGAGCAGGCCATAAATAAAGTCACGGGTTTCTTCAATCCGCAGTCGTACCCGCGCTTTGAGTTCCGCTGTGGCTTTACGTGTAAAGGTGGTGGCAATGACCTGATTTGGCATATAGCGATCGAGAAAAATCCGCACCATCAGACTGGAAAGCGTATAGGTTTTCCCAGTACCCGCAGAGGCTTCAATCCAGTGCAGTCCGGTAAAGCTCATGTCTGCAATCGGGTTGGTGGACATTTTCATCGTTTGCTGTGGCATATTCATTTTTTCACCTCAGGCTTGATGACATTGAGTTTTTTTAGGCCGTCATCCGCCTCGGTATCCATCACATGATATAAACGTTCTGCATAATAACGACAGGACAATGCCAGAAGCTCATCTGCCGCTTGTTGCTGTAAAATAAAGCTCCAATCACGATGGTGGCTATTGGCTTCATTCGACTCCAACTCCACTCCACCAAAACTATGATTTTTCAGCCATTCCTCTTGAAGCTTTGCAAAATTATCTGGCATGAGCTGGCCTGTTTCATTCTCCACCCAAGTGCATTTTTCTTGGCGAATTAAGGCAGCAGGCAGCACCACAGGACGTTTTTGTGCATGTTTCCACATCGCCACCCATTCACTGAGCTGCAGCTTGGCTTGTGCAGAGCTTAATCCACAACAGACTATGCTTTTATCATTACAAATCACTTCACGACGATACGTCGCGCCCTCATCGCCTAAGTCTAAATAGCTCAACCACAGCAGATATTCGAGCCAGGTTTGCGTCTGACGCTTAGGCTTTGCCCCAGACGCCATACAGCTTAACCAATGCATACTCTGAGAGTCTTCAGGCACGGTGATACTCAGTATCAAATGCGGTTCAAGCTGTAAGTTTTGTAAGGTGGTCGCGGTTACACGGCGTCCATCCAAACGCTCTAATAACTGTGCCTGCTCTTGTAAACTGAGCTTCCAAGTCGCTATTTGACTATGTCCCACAGGCAGTACATCTTGGAACAAGGCCATATCCGGTTCAGTTGGAGTCGTAGAGTTCTGATCCTCAGCTTGATGGACACGAGAGGCAGGTTGCACATAATGCTTTTGCAATAAGTCACGGACATGATATTGCTGTAAACGGTCGAGCAATAAAGGCTCTTGCTGTGGTAATTGGTCACCGGTATAGACACTGGCCACGCCAAGCGTTTTCAAATATGCACGAGCTGGAAACACCACATCTTTAATCCATTCCTGACCATCCAAAACCCGTACTTCTTGTTCATCATGCACAGGATAATCACGGTTAATCCACGATTGGCGTTGACCAGACTGATCTAAAATATGTTCCGCCACAGCAAACCATTGATCTTTATATCGTAGGTTTTTCGACTGCTGAAAACCCATCGGGTCAAATGGCTGCAAAGGATAAATATGGTATAGCGGCTCGAGCTGCTGTGGAATGCGTAAGCCATCCAAATCCAGCATGGCATCATGTGGTTGGTTCAATTGCTGCGGCTGAATCATCCGTGCGAGGAATTGGCTAAATTCATAAATCACGGATGATGGCTCACGACTTTCACCATCATTGACATCAAAGCCATTATAGAAAATCCACAAGGACTGTCGGGCGAATAACAAGGCATCTAAAAATGCACCTTTATCATCTTCCAAACGTGAGCGATCACCCAATACCGGTTTAAACACATCCATCAAATCAAAAGGCACTTGCTGATCACGACGTGGAAACTTACCACTATCCATGTTCATCAACACCACCAATGAAAATGGGACTTGGCGGATTTTCCCCATGTCCGCAAAGGTCACGGATCCTGTCGGTTCGATCTGATCGGCAGAGCTATCGATGCCTTGTTGTATTTCTTTGAGCAGCAAAGATAATGGCAAATTAAAGCTATTGGGGAGCGACTCAACTTTATCACTTTGAGCATTGTGCAGACGTTGCGTCATCGCACGCATTACACTGCGAATGGTTTCAAATGCACGACCACTGGCCTCCACAAAAGGCTTCAAATCTGCGTCTAATTGTTGCAACCATGCTTTGACCGTCTGTGCGCTGAGATTTGGATTGAGCCAATCTCGACGCGCACTGATATCTCGGTAGATCTGAATTAAAGTTTGCACCAACTCAAAATCACTACTCAACACCCCTGCAAAACTTAACGTGTCCTCAAATACGGCATGTTGTGGAATCGCAATCCCTAAAGCCAAACGGTCTAATGCAAATTTAAAGGTATAACGATAATCTCGGTCTTGCTCGGACAAATAAGCCAACATGTGCTGTTCGTCTAAACCACGACGGAAACCGGCTTGAATCAGCAGTTCCATCATACGTTCCATTTGCACATGGTCGAGCTGATACAGTTCTTGCACCGCATTCAAATTCAGCCAATCATGAAAATCTTCTGCGGTAAAACGACCTTGACTAATTTCAATGCGTCCAACAAAGGCTTGCCATGCATTTTGAATATCTTGACTGACCACCCCTGCAATTTTGACTGGGATATAAGGTAAATCCACAGCACTGCGACCCATGCCTCGAGTCGTCGAAAAGACCGTCCGAATATGCGGTTCCAGTTCTTTTAAGTTTGGCACCAAGACCAAGATATCACTCGGATGGCGTGGCTCTTGTTCCGTGCCATCGGCCAACCAATGCACCAACTGTTCACGTAAAACCTCTAACTGACGCAGGCTAGAATGACAGACATGAAATTGAATCGATTCATCTGAACCCGCGAGTGCATATTGATGCTGCTTGGGTTCTTCTAAGGTCATGATGTCATATTGAATTTGAGCGAGCAGCGTTGTCGGCTCGGTGTCTGGAAAAATATCTTCCCAACCTTCGCCACCAGACATATTCACCAATAATGCAAAGTTATCCCGCGCACGTTTACCTAAACGCGTCAGTAATGAATGCTGAGATTCACGAAATTCGGCATTGGTCGTACTCAGATAGGCCTGAATTTGTGCCGTGCTGACATTGGGATTTCGCTCAATATAACGCTGTTGTAATTTCAAGTTATAACGATCTTTCCATACGGGATCGACCATGTCTGCCCAATACTCACGCGATGGGTTGAAATACAACAGATGCACTTCGGTATACGCTGCCAAGCGATATAAAAATTTCAGTTGTGCAGGGGGTAATTCTAAGGTCGTAAAGACGAAAATCTGTTCAGGCAAACCGTTATAGGTTTGGTGACGCTCATCATCATCGCGCTCATCATCCTCAGCATCCAAATCAAATTGCTGCTGCCGATTTTGCTCAGCATGCGCCAAGGCAAACCAAAATTTATTGTCTATTTCCTGACGGTCATTAAAGTCTTTTTGGAATACTTGATGCCACAGCCAACGCTGCCAATGCTCCAGTTGTCGAGCCTGAGTCGGTAGATATTCATCAGCTTGTTGAGGTTTCAGACCTGTAAGTTGCATAATATTTAACGGCTGGTTATAACTCCACGCTTTTAGCCAGTCAGTATCGCAATGTGGACAAACCCAGTGCTCAACACCTTCATCTGGGGTATGAATACAACTGCCACGAAAGGCCATGTAGTTGGTAAAAAGCCGAGTGACTTGAGCAGCGATCCAGTACAACATTTCTTGCCGCTTTTGCTCACGTTTTTTTCGATCTGAGAGCTGTGCTGTGCTGTCAAAAATACGCTGAACTAAGGGCTGAACATCTGTCGGAATCTGTGCTGCATCAAACTGATCAGCTGCAATAAAAACCGCTAAAGCATTATAAATACGCCATTGCATAATCAACGGCGGCATGTTGATACCTTTAATCCGCTCTCGGTCTTGTTTATTCGGCAAGGCCCAATCGTAGGCTTTCCACTGCAACCCTAAAATTTTACGATGATGCTTAATATTGGCACTAATACTGATTTTTTCAGCAATTTGTTTTTCTAACCATGCAGCAATGGCTTGATCGGGCACCACGATATGTCGTTCTTGCAAGACGGACAAAGCATTGGTCGATTGATTCGATTTCAATTTTTCGATTAGACAATCCACCAAAACTTCGATTCGTTGACTTTGAATTACATGTATTGCCATGGATTACCTATACAGCCTGCGTGACCAACTACTACAAAACAACAATGATTATTTACTATACATCTTGGGCTGTCTATGCGACTTTGACAAGAGAATAGATTGCAAAAAATGCTTTTAAACAAGTATCTTAATGATACTTTATGAGAAAAAAACCAATCCAGTATCAAGGGTATTTGCTTATGAAAATTGATAACATTCCTGATTCCATCGACCCTAACTTAAATCTGGACATTATTCGCGCTGAATGCTTAGAGCTTGTGAAAAAACGTGCTTATTTTTCAGCAGGTGCAGCCATTATTCCTGTGCCATTTTTGGATGTGGTGATTGACGTCGGAATTTTGTCACAGCTCATTCCAGAAATTAATGCGCGTTTTGGTTTAGCGCCAGATCAAATTAGTGTGTATGATCCAAAAACCAAACAAATTCATTGGACAGAACTGCGTAAACGTGGTGTCGAATTTTCTGGTTTAGTGGTTGCACGAACCGCGATGAAAAAATCGCTAAATAACATTGCAGCAAAATATATTACCAAACAAGTCACTAAATTTATTCCATTAGGTGGACAATTGGTGGCAGCCAGTTTGGGTTATATTGTGATGAAAAAAGTCGCTGAAACCCATGTAGAAGAAAGCTACCAATTGGCGAAGCGTATTCAACAGAAATTTCCGAACCAACCTGTCCCAACGCCTAACAATGGTTAACGAAACGATGTATAGCGCATCAACAATATTTAAGAATCAAAGTGATTTAAACCATAGATCTAAAGATGAAGTAAATCTGAAAATGAGCGAGTTTTGAAAATGAAGAAAAAAGCCACGAATTGCGTGGCTTTTTTCATAAAATTAATCTGCTTTCAATTGCGCTAAGATCGTCTCTAATACCTGTAAGCGCGCACTATGTTTGTCATTGGTAGCGATCACATGCCACGGCGCATATTCTGTATCCGTACGTTGCAACATATCTGCGGCAGCTTTGAGATAGTCATCCCAACGGTCACGATTCCGCCAGTCATCTGGAGTAATTTTAAAACGCTTATGCGCGGTTTCTTCTCGAGCTTTAAACCGTGCAGCTTGCTCATCCTTTCCAATGGCTAACCAAAACTTGATGACGACCGTTTGACTGTCATATAGATCCTTTTCAAAACGGTTGATTTCATCATACGCCCTCTGCCATTCAACCGTATTGGCAAAGCCTTCAATCCGCTCAACCAAGACGCGACCATACCAACTGCGGTCAAAAATCGTGATCTTTTCTTCAGGGAGAATTTTATTCCAAAAGCGCCATAAATACGGACGGCGTAGCTCATATTTTTCGGGTGCTGCAATAGTATGAATTTCATATTCGCGCGGATCTAACTTTTTGACGATGCGTTTAATTGCCCCGCCTTTCCCTGCGGCATCCATCCCTTCAAACACGATCACCACATTGCGTGAATCAAAACGTAAAGCTTCAGCCACCTTGCGGCTTAATTTTTTTAATTCTTTTTTATAATCAGCTTCATCAGCGACGGCAGTGCTAGGTTCCAATAAAGCCTGTGGTGTTTTGGCTTGTTTCCAGCGCCCGACCGCCGTGGTTTCATGTGCTGGACAATGCTTTAAAGTACGTAAAATATGCTGTGCAAATTGCTGATCACGGACTTGCTCATCTTCACAGTCGATGATGACCCAGTCATGGCTAAAACGCTGACGTAAACGTTGTAGGTTGTCATATTGCTTTTTATTGCGCCAATCTAAACCATGCAATTTATGCCAACGCGCTTCACTCTGGTCCATTTCATCCAAACGTTTTTGTAAGGATTTCCAAGACAAATCGAACCAGACTTTAATCACATCGACATGATTATTTTTTAGGTCTTGTTCATAGGCTCGCATGTTCTCGACATATTCATCAAATAAGGTTTCATCCAAAGGCTTTGACACATGCATAGCGGTACTGAGCAAATCACTGTACCAGTTTCCAAACATCACCATAATTTGCCCTTCGGCAGGAATAAACCGTGCATAAGACTGCCAAAAGGTTTGTTTTTGATTAAACATGATCGGGGCATCCGCTTTCACCCTTAAGTAGCGTGGATCGACCCATTCGCGGAGCTGTTTGACAGCCTCGCCCTTACCCGCAAGCTCGATTCCACTCACTAAAATCAACACGCTTTTGGCATTAGGCTGACGGCTGGTATTTTTCAGTTGATATTGCGCTTCAATTAGCTCAACCGAGAGTTGTTCTTCATCCATCAATTGAAATTCTGTTTCTTTTAAGCTCATGGCAGACCCTTGGTTTTACTCTGTTTTGAGTATAACCATGCCGTTCATCACACAACAATGCTTTCATGTATATGCTGAAATGCAAAATATGACCATTTCTGCAACAAACTGACTCAGATTAACCTGTAATTTCGTCACTTTGTCATAGCCCTAAGCTCCAACACCCACTAAGATTCAAACATCTAAAAAATAATTGAGACACTCAATGTCCAAACTTGCAGTATTAGATGATTTACTTGAACTGTATTACCAGTTGAACTACCACAAAAAGCCAGAAATTTTACAGCGTTTACAAGATGTCCAACAGTGGCAAAAACAGCGCATGCAACGTACGCATGCTGTGCAATTTGCTGAAAAACACAATGTACTGATGTCTGAATATTTTATTAACCGTTTATATGGCGGTCCTGATTTTGATGCATTAGCTGCACAAATTGCACGTCTCACCCGCTATGCGCATAAAGCAGAAAAACTAATTCCAGACAATGCCATTAAGACCGGCACTTCGGGCGTACAACTTGCGATATTGGCCGTACAGCTTGACGAACAAGTGGCCATTCAATTACTGGAAGATTATCCAAATAATCCAACCCTGACCGATGAAATGATGCGCCAGACCTATCTCAAGCTCGATCAGGGCAAAGACCGCATGTTGCAACTGCAACTGTTAGACGATTTAGGTCGTAATTTAGATAAATATATGCGCTCGTTTATGGTCTATACCGCCTTTAAAATGTGTAAGGGCGCAGCAAACAAATACAACTTCGAAGTGATGTACGACTTTATGCAAGATGGCTTCTTGGCGATGAAACCGCTCAAGTCAGCAGAAAAATTTGTCCGCGAATTTACCGCTGTAGAACGCCAAATCGTTGACCGTGTACATGCTGGAGACCCTAACCCGTTTCAGCCTGCGGCTTAACAAAACTTACATCCCACAAAGCCCATGTTTGATATAAAACAAACTGGGCTTGCAAGACTGAATTCAGATTTTTTATAGGGGATTTGCAAAGCAATTACAGCAGACCCTTATTTTTTCTGTATATTATTCACAACAAATGCAAATGACTGCTGTATAACAACAGAGAATCTGTCATCATGCTTGCAAAGCAACATTAACCCTATTTATAAGTTAGGAGTGACTCTAATGTCTAACGAGAATCAAACGCCTGCCCCTACACCTGAGTCGGCACAAAATACAGACAAAGTGAGTCCATTCTTAACTGAGCCTTTACCACAAGGGACAGCGCAAGGTCAGCAACAATCTTTAGAACAACGTCTGACCGACACACCTGTGACAGGTTCAGTACCCAAATATAATCTGCCACGTGGCGCGAATACTGGTAACGTTGGGGCAACCACGCACTTTGGTTATCAAACCGTGAGCAGCGAAGATAAAGCACAAAAAGTAGCGGAAGTTTTCCACTCAGTGGCTGCAAAATACGACATCATGAATGACTTAATGTCATTTGGTATTCACCGTCTATGGAAACGTTTTGCCATTAACATGTCTGGTGTACGTCGCGGTCAGCACGTCCTAGATATTGCAGGCGGTACTGGTGACCTTGCCAAAGTATTTAGCCGTGAAGTTGGCCCGACAGGTCATGTGGTGCTTTCAGACATTAATGAATCGATGCTCAATGTCGGTCGTGACCGCCTCATTGATGCTGGTTGTACCAATGTCGATTTCGTTTTGGCCAATGCTGAAACTTTAGAACCTTTTGCAGACAACAGTTTTGACCTATTGACCATTTCATTTGGTCTACGCAACGTGACTGACAAAGATGCTGCTCTTGCTGCAATGTACCGCGTTCTTAAGCCAGGTGGTCGTTTACTGATTTTAGAATTCTCTAAACCGGTATTTGAACCATTCTCAAAACTGTATGACTTATACTCATTCACTGCATTACCGATCATGGGTAAAATCGTAGCGAATGACTCTGAAAGCTATAAATACCTTGCAGAATCGATTCGTATGCACCCAGACCAACGTACTCTTAAAGGTATGATGGAAAACGCAGGCTTCCAAAACTGTGATTACCACAACTTAACGGGTGGTATCGTGGCTGTACACCGTGGTTTCAAACTTTAATACTGCAGGCTGAACTATGTGGTCGATTCTCGCACTTGGTGCAGTTGAACGCTTAATTCATCATGTCATTGATCTGGATGCTATTACTCGCATCCAACTGAATGAATTGCAAGGCAAAATGCTTCGTGTGGTGATCGACTCACCACAGCTGTCGGTGGATGTGTTTTTTGATGATCATAAAGTTCGCTTAGAACCGACGCCAACAGGACATACTGAAACTGCATCCATCTTTGAGCAACGCCCTTTCGAGCAGCAGTCAAGTATGACTGAAGCAACGGCGACCTTGCATGTCAAAACAGTCGTCGAGCTCCTGAAACTGCTGTTGGCTGAAGATGTCGGCAATATCCCATTGCAAGGTGATTATCACTTATTGCAGGATATCCAGCGCATTATGCAACAAGCTGAGCCCGATTTAGCTTCGCATCTAAGCCCTTGGATTGGTCCAAGCCTTGCGCATGAAATTGCTAAGTTGCAACTTGCACCCAAACATCTCAAACGTACTTTACAAAGCCATTTGTTCTTTGCTGAAGACGCGTTAAAAGAAGATTCAGGCTTGCTTGCCCCACGCTGGCAAATGGATGACCTGAATCAAGACACCCGAATTTTGAATCAAAATCTGGACCGTGCAGAAGCAAAAATTCAGCAGCTGCACAGCCAAATTGACTCATTACAAGACAACACTTAAGACTAGGTAATTGCATATATGATTCCGCACGTTTCACGTTTACTCGACCTTTGGCGCATTGCTGCGCACTATAGACTCGACACGTTGTTTCCTGCGGAAGAATTACCGGAAAAAGCCCGTCATATTCTTTCCCTCATTCGTATACATCCTGCAGCACGTTTAAGCAAAGAACGTAAAAATCCACTGAAGCTAAAACAAGCTTTAGAAGATATGGGACCTTTGGCCATTAAACTCGGTCAATTACTGTCTACCCGTCGTGACTTGATTCCACCTGAAGTTTTACAGCAATTGGTGCTTTTACAAGACCGTGTAAAACCTTTTTCAAATGACGTTGCCAAAATGCGCATTCAGGAATCACTCAAAGCGGATGTGAATACCTTATTTGCACGCTTTGACGAGCAGCCTTTAGCCGCAGCATCTATCGCACAAGTGCATACTGCTGCACTGCATGATGGTCGCGAAGTCGTAGTGAAAGTGACTCGCCCGAATATTCGCAATCAAATTCTGCATGATTTTGAAATATTAGAGTGGCTTGGTCAGTTCCTTGAAAAACGCCTAGAAGCCGCTCGTGCCCTGCATCTGTCTGAAATTATTCAAGACTACCGTCAAATTATTCTCAATGAATTGGATTTGACTTTAGAAGCGGATAACACGCGTCGTATGCGTCATTACTTCACCGGTTCAAGCATGATGTACGTGCCTGAAGTCTATATGGACAGCCGTGATGTCATGGTCGAAGAGCGTATTACGGGTGTACCAATTTCAGATATTGCGACCTTTGATCGCTTGGGCATGGATCGTAAAGATTTAGCCGAAAAAGGGCTCACCATTTTCTTTACCCAAGTGTTCCGCGACAACTTCTTCCATGCAGACATGCATCCGGGGAATGTCTTCGTCGAAACCATCAATCCTAGCAATCCACGCTTTATTGCCTTGGACTGCGCGATTATGGGTGAGCTTTCAAAGCACGACCAAATGACCGTAGCACGCATGCTACTTGCGGTTATGAACAGCGACTTTATGCAGCTGATTCAAATCGTGCATCAAGCGGGTTGGATTCCACCGGGTACAGATCAAGATGCCTTAGCACGTGAAATGCGTCGCACTGTTGGCCCAATGGTCTCTAAACCAATGCATGAATTGGACTTCGCCGGCATTCTGATTCAAGTGATGGATATTGCGCGTCGTTTCCATTTAGAGATTCCGCCACAACTGATGTTGCTGCTCAAAACCTTGATCCATGTCGAAGGCTTAGGAACTGATCTCTATCCTGAATTGGATATTTGGAGTTTAGCAAAACCAATCCTCACCGATTGGATTAAAGCCCAAATGAATCCGCAGAAAAACTTAAAAGAACTCGGACAAAAAATTCCAGACTTACTTTTAGGTGCGCAAGATTTACCAACGCTGATGATCGACAGTCTGAATGGTTTAAAAAATCAGTCGGCTTGGCATGCAAAACAACTCAATGAACTGCAAAGCATGCGCTTGCAAATGGAACATCAGCAAAAGCGTAGTTGGGTCTTTGGCAGTGTTATGGCCATCTTCCTCTCCATAGCGATAATTGCGCCATGGTACGTTTCCATCGTATTAATTGCACTTTCAAGCTTACTTGCCATTTGGCGTGTGTTTAAATAATCTTTGTATTTAAATAATATGTAGCTCGTTTAAGCCCTTTGACAATAAAGGGCTTAAAGCTATAAAAACAAAAAATTCAAAAAATTAAATAAGGCTGAACGCCATGTCATACAGTTATTTAGGGGTACTGTATGGTCGAAATTTACTCCGAGCATGTGCAACAGCCTCGCTGTATAGTTTTGCGACCCTGCTTGATGTGTTGGTTCAATTAAATATGCACATGCCTTTTCTAAACTGGCAACCGCCAGCCAACACCACCCTGTATCGGATGCAGCATAGCGCTACATTTTGGTGGATCATTCTCTTTAATGCACTTCCCTGTTTATTCCTACTTTGTTTGCCACAGCAAAAGCTGATGGCGGGGTTAAATTATTGGTTATTAGCTGGGGCCGTGATTTTTATCATTAACCTATTTGCTTGGGCGGTCTTTCCAATGGCGACATGGGCAATCGTCTGCCTCAGTTTGTTTCAATTGCATCGGCATAACGAACAACTATTACAGCATTCCTGAGAGACGCCCTGATATGACTGAGAAGTCATTTGTCGGAAGTTTCAGCCATTGGGTCTGTGCAAAAACGCACTAGAATAATTCTACGACTGTATTTTAAGCGACTACCATGACTCAAATTTTGCAAAAAAGACCGCCTGCGCTCAATATCCGTGCTGGCCATTTAGCCCGCCAACTGATTGAACAAGAGGGTTTAAACGCTGCTCAAGTGGATATCCTGCCCGGTGCTGCGGGTGGTCCGAAAGGCATTGGTATTCAAGGTTTAGATCAGGCGATTTTTGCTGACTTTTTGCCACGCGCGCAACAAAAGCGTACTTTAATTGGTTCATCGATTGGCAGTTGGCGCTTTGCCAGTATTGCTGCTTGGGGAGCCATTGAAGGGACGAAACGCCTCTCTGAGCTGTATACCAATCTGAGCTTTCATAAAAAGATGAGCCGTCAAGAAGTCAGCGATGTGTGTCGTGGCATGCTGATCGATTTGATTCAAGGTCAAGAAGCGGCACTGGTTAATCACCCGGATTATCACCTCACTGTGCTTTCAGTCAAAGCTCAGCATATTTTCCAAAGTGATAAAGCCCTGCCGCTGTTAGCCTCTGTCGCAGGGATCGTGGGCACGACAGCGCTCGCACGTAAACACAGTCGTTATTTCATGCAGCGTGTAATTAGTCAGCCTGTGTCAGGTCATCAATTTACCGTGGCGGATGATGGCTTTACCACGCATTACCATGCATTGACTCAAGACAGTGTCATGCCGTGGCTTATGGCTTCTGCATCTATTCCTGGTGTTATGGCCGCGATACGTGATATCCCTGATGCGCCACAAGGCAGTTACCGCGATGGCGGCCTGATTGACTATCATATTGACCTACCCTTCCAAAGTCAGGGCATCGTGCTGTATCCACATTTCACGGATAGCATCACCCCAGGTTGGTTTGATAAATTATTTAAACGCCAAGCCAATCCTGAAAATCAGGCGCGTACCCTGTTACTGTCACCTTCACAAGAATACCTTGCAAGCTTGCCGCTTGGCCGACTGCCTGACCGTAAAGACTTTACCCTCAAAGGCTTAGACAACCAACAACGCATTAAAATGTGGAATCAATGTGTGGCTGAAAGTCAGCGTATGGGCGATGAGTTTTTGGAGTTGGTTGAAATGCAACATTTCCCAGCAGTCATGCAAGCACTCTGAGCGTTACAGTAATCTCTTGCGAGGGACGCTATAATCCTATTTCAAAATTTTGAGCTTATTTAGTATAGATTTATGCGGATATTTTTAACTGTTTTGCAGTATGCCTGCATCGCTTTTGCACTTTTCCTTGTTTATCAAGTGTCAACCGCCTTGATCAGCGGCCAATACGATTTAATGGAAGTGGTGGCAGACGTTGGTACGATTTTAATTTGTATCGATTTGGCGGTGTTTTTATTTACCAGTAATGCAAAACAAGGCATTAGCATCGAAGACTATGCGAAACAATTGGAACAAAAGCCGTCAAAATTGGTATATGTCACCCGTAAATTGGGACATTTCGGTATTTTGCTGATCATTACCAGTTGGATTGTACCGATGATTCGCTAATGTATTTTAGTTCAATAAAAAGGATCATCATGTGTTCATGATGATCCTTTTTTATGTTATCCGATTTTATTTATCCGAAGAAATTAACCCGTCCAGTTTTTACATCATACACCGCACCAACGATCGCCACTTTGCCTTCTTGCACTAACTGCCGTAGCACTTCACTATTTTGCAAAATATAGCGGATGTTGTAATGCACATTCATTTGCGTCACTTGCTCTAAAAATGCCGGACTCAGCGTTTGTGGTTGCATCAATTCGGCAACACGCGATACAGACTCATTGAGTGGCCCCAGCACATATTGAATATGTGGCATACGCGTCAGGCTTTGAATCGATTGACCAGCTAAATGCAACTGACAGGCACTGCTAACCGCACCACAGTCCGTATGACCAAGCACCACGATCACTTTGGCGCCTTTGGCTTCGCAGGCAAATTCTAATGAACCCAAAACTTTTTGCCCCGCTACATTCCCCGCTATACGTAAACTAAATAAATCACCAATTCCAACATCAAAGATCATTTCAGTCGGCGCACGAGAATCCATACAACCTAACACTGCCACAATCGGATGCTGCCCTTCTTCAGCGGTCACCCGCAGTTGCCGATAGATATCTCGTTGCAAACGCTCATTTTGTACAAAACGTTTATTGCCTGCTTTAAGCAAAGCGAGCACGTCCTCTGGGTTCAAACGTTGCTGTAAAGCTGCGGTACTGATATCTATATCTAATGCCGCCTCCTGCGCATCGGCATAGTGTGCCTTGAAACCAATCAACTGTACTTGCACTTTACGCTGCACAGCCTTTTCCTGTTGGTACTCTTGAATGAGTTGGAAAATATCAGCATCCATATCACTCACATGTGTGGCATCAATCACCACTTGTTCACCGCGATGGATATGTTCCAATGCCGAGATTAATGCCGACCGGTTGAGAAAACTGACTTGTGAAGGCAATTCAATCCGTGTAATCACCCCATGTAAATGATGCTCTTTATACACCTTCAGCCCCTTATTAAAATTGGCATATAAAATGAAGGCCGCACTACTGGCTAAACCAATCAAGATTCCGAGCAATAAGTCTGTGAATAAAATCGCCAATAAGGTAATAATAAAAGGAATAAATTGTTTCCAACCTTTTAAATACAGCTGTTTAAACAATTTGGGATGTGTCAGTTTAAAACCTGTGAGGATTAAAATTGCAGCTAATGCTGAAAGCGGAATCATGTTCATCAAAGGCACTAAACACAGCACGGCAAACAAGAGCAATACGCCATGAAAGATGGCAGAACATTTACTTTTAGCTCCAGCACTGGCATTGACCGAACTACGAACAATTACTGACGTTAGCGGCATCCCGCCGATAACGCCCGAAACGACATTGCCGATGCCTTGCGCCCATAACTCTCGGTTGGGGGTGAAGAGCGCTTATGCGGATCCAATTTATCTGCTGCTTCTAAATTCAATAAAGTTTCTAATGACGCCACGACCGCCAAAGTGATAGCACCCGTGTAAATCAGAGGATTATTTAAAGCGGTCCAATCTGGAAAAATCATCACATTTTGTGGCTGATCCCAAAGATTTGGAAGTTGGATGAGGTTCGATGGATGAACTGCCAAAGGCGAACCACTAAGCACCAACATGGCATTACATAGTGCAGCGAGGACTACAGCAACCAAGGCTGAAGGCAGAACCCAGTTTTTGCATGGACTCCTCTCCCAAAGCAACATCAAGACAATGCTACCTATACCGATCAGAACGGCACCGATATCCCATTGCAAATCGAGCGGCTGTGACTGCCACAGCACAGACCATGAAAATTGGTTCAAGCCAAACAAATAAGGTATTTGACTCCCAATCAAGATCAGACCGATAGCTGCCAACAAACCCAATATGACATTGTTCGGAATAAAGTTGGCAAAGAAACCGAGCCGAAATATGCCAAATCCAATCTGTAAAATACCGGCAAAAACAATACACAATAAAAAGGCGGCATAGTTGCCGCCCAGTAATTCAAGCTGTACCAAAATGACTGCTGTTAAACCTGCTGCTGGGCCTGCAACACTGATATGTGAGCCACTCAGTACCCCAACTAAAATACCACCGACAATGCCAGCAATAATGCCAGAGAGAATCGGTGCGCCAGAAGCCAATGCAATGCCGAGGCATAGCGATAAAGCTACGAGAAATACCACTGTTCCAGATAAAAAGTCGTGAATATGAAATCGATGTCGTTCAATTTTAGATGTCATCATTTTACCGTTTATAATAAATATCAAATAATTAGATGTAAGTATGTAAAGCCTAAAGTTTGTGACCACTTTATGGCGTGACTTATATTGTCTGACAATCGAACGATTCTATAGTGTGTTTTGATACGTGATTTGTGTGATTTTTACACTTTATTGCGAAGTTTAAGATTCAGCTCATTTATCTTTGATAGGCCTTAAAAGAAATAAAAAAACCTCCCAAATGGGAGGTTTTTTATAGCGTATTGAAACCACATTGCTTCAAAAAATTATACGTCGAATCATAATATTTCTTGGGACGAGTCCAGTCACTGTCATCTACAGATGGTATATACAACACCATACCTTGTCGCGCCCGAGTCAGTAGCACTCGATATGCATTTAACAGGTATTTCTGCTTTTCAGTTTGCCTTATATTTTGCCATCGACTACCTTTAAAGGCTTGAAATTGCCAATCTTGATCAAAATAAAAATTAATATCCCATGCCACGCAACTGTAATCTATTTCCAAGCCTTGCACATCAAACTCAGTTGCAATATCTTCCAAATAATACGCAGAACGTACATCTGTATTTGAATTCAAAAACCAATCTGCAGGTGTTATTTTATTCTTTACATCAATACCTTCGGCTTTTAAACGTCTGGCACCCGAACTAGCAATAACCCCAAAGCGCTCTGAACCCTTAGCCTTTCTTTTTAACCACTGTTTAGCAACATTAAAATCACGACAAAGCAGAATAGGATAATCTTGGGACATCATATGGTAAGTTTCTTTCGCGGACTTTGCATCACCATCTAATACATGTTGAATCAAATGTGAAACTTGTTCGCTGCGAAATGACCGGACAGAAACAGCAAGATGTAAATCTTCCTCATTTTTTCCATTTTTTTGAACCCAGAATTGTTGTTTAGGATCAGTTAAATAGACTTTATCCTGCAAAATTTTGTTAGAAAAGTAGATCTTCCATTTCGGGTATTTATGTTCTAATGCTGATAGCCATTCAGAAACACCTGCTTCTCCAGTGTTAATCTCCTGCCCACCACCAATCAGGCAAACAACGACACACCAATCAGCGTGGCGATCCATAACACTAATGAGAAACTCTGGTTCAGACATCGAAAAATTATCAATACCTTTTTTCTGTTTCATAAAGTTTGAAACCTGATCCTTTTGCCAGGCCCTTTGAGCTTCATCAAAAATAACGACTTTTTCGATTGGCACCTCATTTGATTTCAAATAATGATCTCTAAAATGATGAATATTTTGTATAAAGGCTTTGGCTTCACGTTCTGCCTCAGATCGCGTCTTTTTTTCTGTTTGTTGCTTAGCAAGTTCCACGGTATTTCGAACCAATGCTTCACGTAAAACATCAACTAAAGGACCATTCCCAGATAAAAATACAGAATGTTCTTGTTCATTTGTTTTTAAACGCTGGTTCGCAATATTAAGACCGGCCAATGTCTTTCCTGCACCAGGTACACCCGTTAAAAAACAAATCGTTTTTTTATTTGTTAATTTTGCATCTTCAATAATTTGTTCGATTTTTTTCGAAGTGATCGCTAAATTTTTTGCACCGGCATCACTTCTAGAAATTTCATCCACTGTATGACCTTGATATAACGCCTGAGCTGCTTCAATAATTGTGGGTGTTGGTTTATATCGAGACTCAACCCACTGTTTGATATTAAGTTGCGTAAGACCTGCAAATTGATCAAGCGCTTGTTCGATTACAATCCGTAAATTATGGGTGTTACAGCATAAAGTATCTTGATAAGTGGATACCGCTGACCATGACTGTTCACAACTTTGAGCTTGGGTTGAAATTAAAAGTGGTATGACCTTTTGCTGATGACTACCTTCATGAAAATTCAACAAATCCAAACAATAATCTATGACCTGAGTCTTAGCATATTGTGGGTAACTCTTTTCACCTACTTTAAATTCAATAACAAAAATTAAATTACGTATCAAAAGAATGTTATCTACGCGCTTACCCATCCGTGGAATAGAGAATTCAAAAAAGATTTCTCCCTCATCTAAAAAATCCAACTGTTGTTTTAAAATCTCAATTTGTTTTAACCAAGCGTTCTTTTGTAAATCTTCCAATGCAAATTCATGCTGTAGTGCCAAAGCCCCCATAATTTCTTGTTCATTTGTATGTATGAATTGTTGCACTGAACCCTGATAATAACTACGTAACATTATGGTCTTCTAAGTTTATTTAAGCTTTGATTGTTTTAATCTTATATAAAAAAACCTCCCAAATGGGAGGTTTTTTTAACAGTTAAAGATTACTTCGAACCTTTAATCCCTGCTTGTAATAACAACGCACCTAAACCACCAATTTTATTTTCTTGTGGTTTCGCTGCTTGAGGTTTTTTATGACCTTGTGGGCGGTCGCCTTGCGGACGGGCATGCTGTGGACGTTTCGCATGTGGCTTACGCTCACCACGTTGTTCTTGCTGCGCATTGTCACGACGTGGTTGACGTTGTGGTTTCGCTGCAGCAGCACCTTCTGCACGCATAGACAAGTTGACACGGTTACGTTCAACATCGACATTTAGTACACGAACTTGAACGATTTGACCTGGTTTCACGACTTTGTGCGGATCTGCAACAAATTCATTTGCAAGTTCAGAAATATGCACTAAACCGTCTTGGTGTACACCCACATCCACGAATGCACCGAAGTTCGTCACATTCGTAACCACACCTTCAAGCTGTAAGCCTTCAGTCAATTGACCAACTTCAGTGATGTCTTCACGGAATTTAGCCGTGCGGAACTCTGGACGCGGGTCACGACCTGGTTTCTCAAGTTCAGATAAAACGTCCTGAATCGTTGGCAAACCAAATTGATCATTTACAAATGCTGCTGCATCGACCTGACGAATAATTTCAGTATTACCAATAATATCTTTGACTGTGGTTGCTTTCGCTGCCACAATTTTTTCTACTAAACCATAAGATTCAGGGTGAACTGCAGATGCATCCAATGGTTCAGAACCATCCTGAATACGTAAGAAACCTGCTGCTTGTTCAAAGGTCCGCTCGCCTAAACGAGGTACTTTCTTCAAACTTTGACGGTTATCAAAACGACCATTTTCTTTGCGGAATTCAACGATTTGCTGTGCAATCGATTTGTTTAGACCCGCGATATAACCCAAGATTGCAGATGATGCTGTGTTCACATCTACACCAACTGAGTTCACGCAGTCTTCAACTACTGCTTCTAGTGTTTTTGCTAAACCTGTTTGGTTCACATCATGTTGATATTGACCCACACCAATCGATTTAGGATCAATCTTCACAAGTTCAGCCAATGGATCTTGTAAACGACGTGCAATCGACACAGCACCGCGGATTGATACATCTAAATCTGGCAATTCATTTGACGCCAATTCAGATGCTGAGTAAACCGACGCGCCTGCTTCAGATACCGACACACGAATCAAGTTCAAGTCTGTATTTGCTGCCATCATTTCAGCCACAACCGCTTCAGTTTCACGGCTTGCAGTACCATTACCAATCGCAATTAATTCAACATTGAATTCGCGGCAAAGGCGCGCAAGTTCAGCAACTGAACCAGCTTTGTCTTCTTTCGGAGCAAATGGGTAAATCGTGCTATGTGCAAGGACATCACCTGATGCATTCACAACAGCCAATTTCACACCCGTACGGATGCCTGGGTCTACACCCAATGTGCAACGTGCGCCTGCAGGAGCAGAAAGTAATAAATGACGTAGATTTTCAGCAAAGACATCCATCGCTTCAGCTTCAGCAGCCAAACGTTTTTCAGTCAATAATGAATGTTCAATCGCAGGACGAACTTTACCGAGCCAGAATAATTTTGCAGTTTGTTTTAAGAAATCTGCACGTGCTTGTGGTTGTGCTGTTTCTAAATTGTATTCAGTATCAATACGAGCCAATGGTGCATCATCTTCACCATCGACTTTTAAGCCCAAGACATTTTCTTGACGGCCACGGAGCATCGCCAATAAACGGTGTGAAGGAACTTTGTTTAAGCTTTCAGAGAAATCAAAGTAATCACGGAATTTTTTACCGACTTCTTTTTTCTCATCGCTTGCAACTAAACTTTTCAACACTGCAGTTTTCGCAAATGTCGCTTTTAGCTCAGTGGTTAATGCAATATTTTGTGCCCAGTCATCAATTAAAATGTGTTGAATCGCATCAAGTTGACTTTCAACATCTGCATAATCTTCATGACTAAAACCAACTAAAGCTTCGGTTGGGTCTACCGCTTCATTAAAGATTTTTTCAGCGATTGGGCCTAAACCGGCTTCTTTGGCTTTAAATGATTTACTGGTACGTTTTGGACGGTACGGCGCGTAAATCTCTTCTAAAGCATTTTTCGTTTCTGCTGCATTCACTCGAGCAAGTAGGTCATCAGATAACTTGTTTTGTTCTTTTAGAGATTCGATTACCTTTTCACGGCGCTCAAATAAATCACGCAGGTAAGTCAGACGTGTATCGAGCTGACGTAATTGAGTATCGTCCAGACCTTGCGTCACTTCTTTACGGTAACGTGCGATAAATGGAACACTGGCACCTTCATCAATGAGCTTGATGGCAGCTTCAATTTGATTTGGACGTACGGCAATTTCTTTTGCCAACTGCTGAACTAAGTCAGTCATCGTATTAGATCCCTGCAAGGATAAGTTCTAAAAGCCATGATTATAAAGACCAAGACCATAAAATCCACAATTGTTTTTATAAATTTATTCGTGGTTTTTAATGCCAATTCATCTCAAATACACATTTTTTTACGAAACTGACTATGAAACAGCAAATTAGCGAGACTTAGACAAGCAAACTGATTCGAACAACATGTATACATTTGGTATCTATGTCTTGATTTTAACTGCAATATTTGTTGCTTTAGAGCATAGTAAATTTATATAAATGAATCGTATACTCAAGTGAAATCGACTTTTTGTTTACGATGACAATAAAGAATAAGGAGCACGTCATGAGTTTAGTTGTACCTGCTGAAAAAACAGATGCCGTACAAGCCGAAACCGACCGAGTCGAACGCATTCTGGTTGTCGATGATGATGTGCGTCTACGCACCCTCTTACAACGCTTCCTAGAAGATAAAGGTTTTGTGGTCAAAACCGCACATGATGCGACTCAGATGGATCGTCTGTTGCAGCGGGAACTCTTTTCCCTGATTGTGCTCGACTTTATGTTACCTGTTGAAGATGGCTTGAGTATTTGTCGCCGTCTGCGCCAATCTAGCATCGATACCCCAATCATTATGCTGACCGCTCGTGGTAGTGATTCAGACCGTATTGCTGGACTTGAAGCCGGTGCAGATGACTATTTACCAAAACCATTCAACCCGAATGAGCTTTTGGCACGTATTCGTGCCGTATTACGTCGTCAAGTGCGTGAAGTTCCGGGCGCACCAAGCCAACAAATGGAAGTGGTGTCTTTTGGTCCTTGGTCACTCGACCTGTCTACTCGTACATTAACCCGTGAAGGTCAAGTCGTCACATTAACAACGGGTGAATTTGCCGTACTCAAAGCATTAGTTCAACACCCACGTGAACCACTGACACGCGACAAGTTAATGAATCTTGCTCGTGGTCGTGAATGGGGTGCTATGGAACGTTCAATTGACGTTCAAGTTTCTCGCCTGCGTCGTTTGGTTGAAGAAAACCCAGCACGTGCGCGCTATATTCAAACCGTTTGGGGCGTAGGTTATGTCTTTGTTCCAGATGGTGCTGAATAAGCCATAAAATAAGACCTGAGAATCGAGCCACCGTACCTCATGTCCGGAAATGCCATTCGCTGCTGTCTGAGTCACTTAAAATTGAATGAATAAAAGTAATGTGCGCGAGTTCAGCGAATGGCAAAAATTTTGGTTACTTTTTTAAAAAGTAACATAACGAACTCCTCCCAAAGAACGTTCCAGCAGTAAGATTCCATCGCAAAGAATAAAAACTGCCTTTCAAAAAATTTGCTTAAAGGATTCTGCGTGAAACTCGAACCCATCGACCCACAGGAATTTACCGACTACGTTACCTACTCCGAAAAAAAACGGACACCTTGGGAACGCTTCCTCGATAAAATCAAACCCCGCTCTGCAGCCATGCGGACCACCGTATTGGTCTTATTTGTGGTGTTTTTTAGCCTGTTTATGTCCTTATGGTTCTTTTGGCGCACACTCTATTTACCCGAAATTCAACAACATGCTCGTTACCTCGCGGTCGAGCTTGAAATCATTAACAATCCTGATTTACGGATTTTTCATAACAATGCCGAAGTGGATGTCGACGACTGGATGCGCAACCGTGTCGGGATCGAATATGTGACCGATCCGAAAGAATTCCCCAATGTCAAAGACAAAGTCATTGCAGAGTTCTTTACCAATCAAATTGAAAAGAAACTGGCCAAAGAAATGCGCATTGATAATGCGACCGTGTATTTCCAATTTAAACCTGACCCACGCATCTGGATTCAAACTCCAGAAATGAATGGCAACTGGGTTCGCGAGCCTTTAAAAACCTATGCCAACTATAGCGCAGAGCTGATTTTAGGCTGGTTATTGGGTATTCCGCTGATTGCTGGCATCATTATCTTAACCTTGGTTCGTCAGCTCAACCGTCCACTAAAACGTTTACAAGATGCGGCAAACAACTATAGTAAACACGGCACTGCACCTTATTTAGAAACCAACCATGGGCCACAAGAAATCCGTGAAGTAAACCAAGCCTTTAACCACATGGTCTACACGCTGGAACAAACTGAACGTGATCGCCGCATCATGTTGGCCGGTATTTCCCACGATTTGCGTACTCCGCTGACCCGTATTCGACTCAGCGCAGAAATGATGCCTGATGATGACTTCCTAAAAGAAGGTCTGATTTACGATGTTGAAGATATGGATGCAATTCTGAATCAGTTCATTTCGTATATGCGAGATGGCTCTGATGAGGTTCCGCAAGATACTGATTTAAATGCGCTATTGCAGGAATTAGTGATTCAATTTAAACCTTTAGATATTCGCTTTGAACCTCAAGACTTACCGATTATTCAAGCACGTAGCCTGTCCTTAAAACGATTAATAGGCAACTTAATCAATAACTCAAAACGCTATGGTGCCGAGCCGATTGAACTGTCTACCGAATATGAAGGTGACCATATTCAAATTCGCGTTGCCGATAATGGCGAAGGGATTCCTGAAGACCAAATTGAAGACCTGATGCAACCTTTTGTACGTGGTAATGATGCACGTACCATTCAAGGCAGTGGACTCGGTTTAGCCATTGTAAAACGTATTGTGGATATTCACGAAGGTCAACTTTCAATTCACAATCGAGCAGAAGGTGGACTCGAAGCGATCATTTCTTTACCACTGCAAAAACTCGAAAATGATGAAATATTAAACAACAGCCCATTGGAAAAAATTAAGCAAAGTTTAACTGAACGCTTTTAACAAGCGTTCAAAAAAGCAACGAACAGTTTTGTTTAAGCTTTAACCATTGATATTTTTAACTTTATTATTCAGTAGTTTAAAAAACATAATAAAATCTTATACCCACATTTTTTCAAAAAATTAGACCTTAGCCTAACAGGTATGCAAAATGGCTTTTTTGATCGGTACAATCCGTATCAGTTTTGAGAATTTCACGAGAGTATATGATGTCTTTAGATCGCATCCGTTTAGCTGCCCTTCACGACAAAGTTATCAGCGCAGAAAAAGCTGCTGAATTCATTCAGGATGGTATGACGGTAGGTATGAGTGGTTTCACACGCGCAGGTGAAGCGAAAGCTGTACCTTTAGCGTTGGTTCAACAGGCTCATGCTAATCCTCTTAAAATTACCCTAATTACTGGCGCGAGCTTGGGTAACGATTTGGACAAAAAATTGACTGAAGCAGGTGTTCTTGCTCGTCGTTTACCGTTCCAAGTAGACAATACATTACGTAAAGCCATCAACAAAGGCGAAGTGATGTTCATCGATCAGCATTTGTCTGAAACAGTTGAACAAATGCGTAACCTTCAGCTTAAAAAGCCTGATGTGGCAATTATTGAAGCTGTTGCGATCACTGAAGATGGTGGCATCATCCCTACAACTTCTGTAGGTAACTCTGCAAGCTTCGCAATTTTTGCTGAAAAAGTGATTGTTGAAATCAACACCAACTTAAGCCCAGCATTCGAAGGCTTACACGATATTTATATCCCAACGTATCGTCCAACACGTCAAGCGATTCCATTGACTCAAGTTGACGAACGTATTGGTACACATGCAATCAACATCGATCCTTCAAAAATCGTAGGTATCGTATTTAACAACGAATTGCATGACTCTCCATCTACAGTGACTGCACCTGATGATGAAACTCAAGGTATTGCAAACCACCTGATCGCTTTCTTTGAAAAAGAAGTAGAAGAAGGTCGTTTACCGAAAAACCTTGGTCCATTACAAGCAGGTATCGGTTCAATTGCAAACGCAGTATTGACTGGTCTTAAAGATTCAAACTTTGAAGACTTGATCATGTACTCTGAAGTACTTCAAGACTGTACATTTGAATTGATCGACGCAGGCAAAATGAAATTTGCTTCAGGTTCTTCTATTACGCTTTCTGCTAAATATGGCGAAAAAGTATTTAATAACCTTGAACAATACAAAGACAAACTTGTATTACGTCCACAAGAAATTTCGAACCATCCAGAACTTGTACGTCGTTTAGGTATCATCGGTATCAACACTGCGCTTGAGTTTGATATCTACGGTAACGTGAACTCAACTCACGTTTGCGGTACAAAAATGATGAACGGTATCGGTGGTTCAGGTGACTTCGCACGTAATGCACACTTGGCGATCTTCGTGACTAAATCAATTGCAAAAGGCGGCGACATTTCTTCTGTTGTTCCATTTGCTTCTCACATTGACCATGCTGAACACGACGTTGACATCTTAGTTACTGAACAAGGTCTTGCTGACTTACGTGGTCTTGCTCCACGTGAACGTGCTCGTGCAGTAATCGACAACTGTGCTCACCCTATGTACCGTGATGCGCTAAATGATTACTTCGACCGTGCATGTGCGAAAGGTGGTCAAACACCTCACCTTCTACGTGAAGCATTGTCTTGGCACATCAACTTCGAAGAGAACGGCCACATGTTAGCTGCTCAACCAGAAGTTAAAACTGCTTAATTGACAGTGAAATAAGAAAACGCTCTTCGGAGCGTTTTTTTTATGGCTTTTATTTTTCAATATGACTTATCAAGTCTGCAAAACTCGACTAATCTAAATTGGTCAAAATACATGCTAAAACAAAAATTATGTTTATTATCCGCCCCTATCTCGAATCTGATTTAGATGAAGTGATTGCACTTTGGGAACTGTGTGATCTGACCCGTCCATGGAATAACCCTGAAATTGATATATTTCGAAAATTGGCTCAACGTGACCAACTATTTTTATTGGCTGTCAAAGATGATCAATTAATCGCAACTGTCATGGGTGGCTATGATGGACACCGAGGCTGGGTCAATTATCTTGCCGTACATCCACATTTTCAGCGAAATGGCGTCGCTACCGCCCTCATTCAGCAATTAGAAAAACGCTTAATTGCTTTAGGTTGCCCCAAACTTCAATTACTGATTCGCCAAGACAACATTGACGTACAAAATTTTTATGAACAATTGGGCTATGAAGAGGTTGAGGTAATTTGTTTGGGTAAACGTTTAATCACAGATTAGATGTCCCGACAGATCATCGTTCAAGCGTTGTAATCGCATCAAAAAATTCCACATTACGCCATCTCGACAAAAATGGTTTGCATTGCTTGGCTTTAAATTTTAGGATTTGCCCCCATCATTTTCCCAGAACATAGAAAAGAGATTTCCCATGCGTGTAGATATCTGGTCAGACGTGGTTTGCCCATTTTGTTATATTGCGAAAAAACGCCTTGAAGCTGCTGCCGAAGAATCGGGTGTAGAACTTGAAGTGTTTTGGCATAGCTATCAACTTGATGCAGATGCGCCCGCTCGCCTAGAAATTTCTAATACTGAACGTCTGGCTCAAAAATATGGCCGTAGTATTGAAGAAGTTGAAGAAATGCAGCGCAATATTGCCGAAATGGCAAAAGCTGAAGGTATTGAATTTAACTGGCAAAAAGCCAATTCAGGCAATACTTTCAACGCGCACCGCTTGATTCATCTTGCACAAAGCAAAGGTCTCGGTAGTGAAGCCAAAGAAGCGTTCTTCTATAGCTATATGACGCAAGGCTTGGCCATTGGTGAACGTGAAACCATAGAAGATGTTGCATCTCGTATTGGTCTAAACCCTGTTGAAGTTGATGACTTATTAGACTCAGATGAATTTGCCGATTTCGTTAAATACGACGAAGAAGTAGCACGCGACCAACTTAAAGTCACCGGTGTACCGTTTTTTGTCTTTGAGCAACGTATTGCATTAGCTGGCGCTCAACCGAAAGACGTGTTTAAACAAGTGATGGACAAAGCTGCGGAACTTCCTGAACTTGCTCCTACACCTGTATGTAATGATGAAAGCTGTGAAACGCCTGAAAAATAATTCAGCGTGTTCAAACAAAAATCCCCGAACTTCGGGGATTTTTTATGATCAGTTTTTAACATCAATAAAATGAAACTTATTCCACCAAGAAGCTGATTTTTAAGTTCACTCGATATTCTGCAATTTTATTGTCTTTCACCACGACTTTTTGTTCATTAATCCATGCACCCTGAACGTTTTTCACAGTTTCAGTGACTTTATTAATTCCCGTTTGAATTGCATCTTCAAAACTTTTTGTGCTACTTGCATTTACTTCAACGACTTTAGCAACAGACATTGTATTTATCCTCATTGTTATGATTTTGAATCTTCATCATATGATTAAGTCGCTTATTTTGGTTATTTTTTAAACATCAAAACAGCAAAATATTACATGTCTTACACAGGAGTGAATTCCACTTCGAGGGATTACAAACTGACCATCATTTATTACATGCTTTCTGTTTAAGCTGCGGTCGCTTCCGATTAGGCTAAAAGCTTCATTCTTCTAATGATCATGCTCGGGAGTAATGTCATGACAATTGAACCTCAAGTAACTTCTGCTGAAACCGATCTATCTACCAATACAACCCCTCAAGCAACCGCCAACGAGTCGCAAACAGGGAAGAATAGCTTTCTCTCGCGTTTTTCTCCGACCGTCAAAGGTGCTGCGATCGGTGCTGTTGCAGGCAGTATTTTGCCCGTTTTTGGCACGATCAGCGGTGCCATTATTGGTGGTATCGCAGGCAAAGTCTATGAAAAGAAATGTGCCAAACATTCATAGATTTTTCATCTTTATCTGAGTGATACAACGCTGTCACTCAGCCACCAAAAGCTCTAGAGCAATAACTCTAATAGATTGTTTTATATAAATAAAAATTCATACCGTTTATCTTGCGTTGCCGAATCGATCATTTTTAATTGATTATTTTTTGATATTATTTTCACATAAATTCAAGTGATTAATTTTCTCCCTGACTCAATTTTGAGTCACTAATGATTGATAGGAATACACAAATGAACGCAATCAAATATGCTATGGCTGTTGCTGTGATGGCGCTTTCTGCAACTGTTTCTGCACAAATCGTTTATGTACCAGATTTTCCAGTAAAAAAAGCTGTGACTGCTGAAACTGCCAATGCAGAGAGCCAAGCTCCAGCTGCTGATACAACTGAAGTTATAACAAACACAGAAAAAAAAGCTTAATTTTTAGCTGATTTTTCCAAAAAAAACCGATGGCTCCCACCATCGGTTTTTTATTTTATATGCCTTTACTTTGGGCTTTATTCTTTACTTAACATTAAAAATGAACTTCTAAAAGCGCTCGATCGCTGATGATGAATTCAAAAAAATTGATCAAACCATACCGCTATATCTTTTGCAAAACCTATCTTTAAGCTAATGATTTGGTATTATTTTTAAACAAAATGCGCATTAATTGTCATATTTAACGCTTAATTTGCAGAAGCTGACATTTATTTCCATGTTTTTTTTAATGAAATCTCTATAATCAAATTAACTAATCGACTTCTTTATTTTTAAATTTACATTGTCCTATGCAAGAACTTCAGGCACTGATACAAGGAAAAATTTCACCGCAGGTTATAGATATTGAACGCCTGATTGAATTGGCCAATACATATCGAAACCCGAATTCGGCTGAATATAAATTAGTAGAACTTGCAACCAATATTGTATTGGCTAAATATTTAGAAAAAGCACAAAAAGTCCTTTAGGAAGTGGACAAATGAATTTACAAGAGAAAGTACAATTAATAAAAGAAATCTATGTACTGACCCATCAACTTGAACACCGTGCTTTGAGTTTTTATGAAACTGCGCTTTCTAAACGTCGGATTCATGAAATTTTTGCCTTATGCGATGAACCGATTTTTCAAAAGCAAATATTAAGTTATCGTGCATTAACTAAGCCACAAATGGCTGCAACTGAATTTTCCAAACAAACGCCATATTCATTGTTATTTCGTGGCTATTTTAACCATGATGCTGCACTCGAAAGTGATTTATATCAATATCCAGAAATGGGTTGGGCCTTGCTGCATGACCATGAGTTAGGTTGGCAAGTGTGGATGATTCCAGCCAAACAGCGCACGGCTTTACTCAGTGAATGGGGCAATTTTAGCGAATGCTATGATTGGTTAATTGAGCAACAACAGCTATATAAATGTTTAATCAGTGATACCGATCTACGTCTACATGCCGTACGCCTAAAAGAAGAAGTCAGCACAGCACCAAGCAATGTTGCAGCAAGTGTGGATATCCTACTGCCGATTGAAACGATAAATAATGACGTATCTGTCGATCTAGATCATAGCGAGAAGCAAATCAATGAAGCGGATCTGTTGCTTGATAACTCAAATACAGATAAACCGGAGCCTTCTGCACCTGATACCGCTCCTCTTGTTCTAATTGAGCAACCAACACATGCGCCATCAGAGGAACATCTCAACTCGACAATGGCAGGCGTTGAACTTACTGAACAGATTCAAATCGCTCAATACACCGCTCGCGTTCAAACGCTGCAAAATATCGATGCGCAATTGGCCTTGTATGAATTGCAGTTTATGGATCAGCCTGAACTCACAACGCAGCTTGATGTTCTATTGCATACGACAGATGGTACAGATTGGAAAAACCAGCCGCTGTATTTAGCAGAACAAATCAATACCGAAGGTCGCTTCATCAAATATCTCTTGTTGTTTGGTGCGCAAACGCAGATGGAAGCCATTCGACTCTCTCGGCTATTTTGCCAACAACATCAACATGAACTTGCTGCGATTAAAGTCTTATCATGGGACAATCTAGAACAACTCTGTGCTGAACCTGATCAGCTCTATCAACAGTCTCAGCAGGCTGAAATGATTTGGTCGCAAAACGACCATTACCCCTTTATCCCGGCACAATTAATTCATACGCAAAAATTCATTCATTTTGATGAACCTGAACCGACGCTACATACCCCGTTGTTATTATTACAAGAACGTCAAAAAATACGGTTAATCCACGGTCAAAAACGCATGGCACTCTTGCGTACCGAACAAGCCCTTCCCTATTTGATCCTCCATCGACAGCAAGGTTTAAATTGGCAGAGCATCCAAAATGTGATCCAACAATTACCTCAACCCATTGATGTGATTTCGCTTTATCAAGCACTTAAGCAAATGACCCAAGATTAATTGCATTTATTTTGTAGTTTGGCTTGCATTTATCCGACAAAAATAACAAAACTACAGATGCAGGATACTCAGATGATAATTAAATAGAGCCAAAACATATGCATAAAAAACAACAGTACTTTATTCGGACTTTGCTTTTTTCCGCATCAATGAGCTTGATGTATCAAGTTGCTTGGGCTAATGAAACTGATGCTGTCGTCAATGAAACTGAGGGTGAACATTCGCAGGATGTGCCTGAAACTGAGCAAAATTCATCGTATATCACGCCAAAGACCTATGATTTTTTAGATCAAATTCCACGTTGGATTGATGCAACACCGACCTTCTTACCTGAACAATCAGATCACCCCATTGTTCCGACAACAGAACAAACGGAAAATAATAGCTGGACCGATCGACAACAGAAGAAAGTCCGAAATTGGGCAGATCGAACGGCCGTTCGCATGGATAACTGGTTTGGGCAAAGTGAGCCTGATAAACCAGCCAATGCTACCCTTAGGGTGATTTTAGACAACAGTTGGAATAAGCACGATGAATACGAAATTAAGCCACGTATTCGCGGTAAAATTAAGCTTCCCACTTTAGAAAAAAAATTGAGTGTGGTCTTTGGTGATGACTCACTTGATAATGAATTAGAAAATAATGCTGCAATTACCAATGAAAACCCTGCGGGGCGTAGTGATAAAAATTATGACAATAAGCAAACCCGTGAAGATAACAGTTCGCTCGCGTTACGTTGGTCAGAAATTTCAGATCGACTGCCCTTCGAAACTGACGTTGATCTAGGTTTACGTTCTGGTGATGACCTATATGTCCGCTTAAAAGCAGCTAAAAAATGGCAACTCGACAATGATTACAGTTTTTTAGCCGAACAAATTTATCGTTATGGTATCGATAGTGAAAATTATCTAAGAACCAATTTAGAATTAACCCATGCCCGTCCAGGCCAACCCTTTATCTCAAACCAATTCAACCTGACCTATGCAGATGCACAGGATGATGATCTGAAATGGGATAACTTCAGTTACCGCCAACACCAATTTTTTAAAGGTAACCGATTCAACTACGGCCTATATACAGGTGGTTTTTACAATAACGATCAACTGCGTTTAAACAGTTGGGGACCCTATGTATCATGGCGACAGCCCTTTCTACGTGAATGGTTTTATATCCAAGGTGATCTCAACTACCTCAACAACCATCGTGACGATAAAAGCCACTTTGTGGGCGCTTTAGTGCGCCTTGAAGCCTTGTTCTAGAACCCGCTATTTCACAGCGAATAAAAAGCCCATCTCAACAGGATGGGCTTTTTTTAAATAACTCAGCTTCAATTTTTCTTAATCACACGCACACGATCATTACGTAGAATACTCGGCTGTTTTTCAGCGACTTTTTTCACTTTAGGAAAACTATACTGAACACGATCATTTCACATCACACGGCGACTATCTACAAAAGGATTAATATCATATTGTGCGATTTGTTTTGAAACCTGCACACGGTCATTACGCACCATTTTTTGCTTAGCGCTATCTGCCTGAGCAGATTGCATGAGACCCATAGAGAGCAGCGAGCCCACTGCAGCGATCACTAAAATTTTCATCTTAAGATTCCCAACACTTAATGATCGTTATTATAGATTAATTATTTATTTTTAATTTATTTTAAAGATTGAAACATGGACGTTTTTATTCATGTGCTCTATCGAAAAACCAAATAAAAAACCTCCCGAAGGAGGTTCATTTCATATCTACCGTTACTTCAGCAATAAGCTGTTAATCCGTTTAATGTATTGGGCAGGATCTTCGGGTAAACCGCCTTCAGCAATCAACGCCTGATCAAAAATAACATTTGCTAAGTCATCAAACTGCACCGAACTTTCTAATTTTTGTACCAACGGATGGGATGGATTGATTTCCAAGACTGGTTTTGACTCGGGAACCGCTTGTCCTGCTTGTTTTAGCATACGGACCAGTTGCGGTGATAACTCACCCTCAGCCACCACCAAACACGCAGGAGAGTCCACTAAACGTGTTGTTACACGCACTTCAGAGGTCTTATCTTTTAACGCATCCGACAGTTTTTCAACAACAGGTTTAAACTGCTCAGCAGCTTCCTCAAGTGCTTTCTTCTCTTCAGCATCTTGTAGATCACCCAAATCAACTGCACCTTTCGATACATTCTGTAATGGTGTTCCATCAAACTCAAAAACAAATTCCATCGCCCACTCATCCACTCGTTCAGTCATGAGCAGCACTTCGATACCTTTTTTCTTGAACAATTCAAGTTGTGGTGAGTTTTTCGCAGCATTTAAACTATCAGCAGTCACATAGTAAATTGCCTTTTGGCCTTCTTTCATATTGGCTTTATAGTCTGCAAATGATGTTTTCACTTCATCATTATTTGACGAAGCAAAGCGTAATAATTTTAGAATACGCTCACGATTCGCCATGTCTTCGCCTAAGCCTTCTTTTAAGACTGAACCAAACTCAGCGTAGAATTTTGCAAACTTCTCTTGATCAGCAACATCTTCAGATTTCGCCAAACCATCTAGCACCGTTAAAATACGGCGGGCGTTACCTTCACGAATCGTTTTAACGTCGCGACTTTCTTGTAATAATTCACGGCTTACATTAAGTGGTAAGTCTGCGCTATCCACCACACCTTGAACAAAACGTAAATAATTTGGAATCAAATTATCCGCATCATCCATGATAAATACACGTTTCACATACAGCTTAATTCCTGCTTTAGCTTCACGTGTGAAAATATTGCTTGGTGCGCGAGATGGAATATAAAGTAACTGTGTATATTCCGTACTTCCCTCTACACGGTTGTGTGTCCACGCAAGCGGGGCTTCAAAATCATGGCTCAGGTTTTTATAAAACTCAGTATATTGTTCTTCACTGATCTCATTTTTATTACGCGTCCATAATGCACTTGCTGAGTTAATCGCTTCCCATTCATCCGTCAGTACATATTGACCAGGTTTTGCGTCTTCGCCTTCGGCAGCTTCCTCTTGTTGCCAAACTTCTTTCTGCATCTCAATTGGCAAACTAATATGATCAGAGTATTTATTAATAATCTGCTTAACTTTGTAACGATCTAAATAATCTAGAGCATCCTCGCGTAAATGCAAAATGATGTCGGTTCCACGTGAAGCCTTATCAATTGGCTCTACATCAAACTCACCTGTACCATTACTAACCCAACGTACCCCTTCAGCGGCATTTACCCCAGCACGACGTGATTCCACTGTAATTTTTTCAGCAACAATAAAACCTGAATAGAAGCCCACACCAAATTGACCAATCAATTGTGCATCTGACTTTTGATCACCCGTAAGCTTCGACATAAAATCTTTAGTGCCAGACTTAGCAATCGTACCCAAATGATCAATCGCTTCTTGTTGTGTCATACCAATACCATTATCCGAAATGGTAATTGTCTTCTGCTCTTTATTTAAATGAATACGCACATGTAAATCTGGATCATTTTCATAATATTCAGGATGGTTAATCCCTTCAAAACGTAATTTATCACAGGCATCAGATGCGTTTGATACTAACTCACGAAGGAAAATTTCAGGATTTGAATATAAAGAATGTGTTACTAAATGCAGTAACTGAGCCACTTCCGCTTGGAAGCTGTGTTTTTGAGATTGTTGTTCGCTCATCAGTCTCTCCGTTCATACTGAGTAAAATTATCAATTGCCTATATGAATGGAGGGACTTCACTATTTTTCAATAGTGTGAATGGAAAATTTTTATTCTATCGCACTAAATTTTAAGGTTTAAAAAGGTCCTTGTTTATAAACGCGGTCCATGTAGAGATCCAGTTTTTGCTGCCGCATTTTATATACATCACTTAAACAACTGACATTGTCACGGCACTGATCGCGTAGTTGTAGCCATTTTATTTGTTGATCTTGAATTGCACCACGTGTCCCCATGGGAACTAAATGACGAATAATCGTATAGGTCGTGGCCATTTTGACATCGGCATCATTAATACTCCGGTTATCACAAACCGCATGTTCGGTAATGGTTTTCGCCTTTTTACAATCAAAACTTGCGGCATAACTTGTCGAAATAAAATAAGCACTGCCCAAGACCAGCATACCCTGAATAATTTTTTTCATCGTCTTTTCTCTTCTTCCAACTTGCTGATTTATTTCGACTCTAACAGTTCCACCTAAATTTTCTATTGCCTATTTGTTCAATTCGATCAACTGATGGATGGAATATGCTGCATAAAAAAACCCTGCCATTCGACAGGGTTTTAAAATTAGCTACAGCTTAGAATTTGTAGCTATAACCAATTGTATACACCATTGGATCGATATCTAAATCAAAAGTTGTAACATCTTTAATTTCAACTTCTGGGCTGATCTGTGCATAACGCGCATCAAAGAAAACACCCCAGTTTTTTGCATCAGCTGGCTGGTAGTTAAAACCGACTTGACCTGCAAAACCAAAGTCTTCTTTTACTTTTACTTTAGCACCAGCTAAATCACCACTTGCTTTTTCATCCCACGCAACAAATGCTGTACCACCTACACCAATATACGGTGTGAAACGTGTTGAATTTTTAAAGTTATATTTTGCAGTAATTGTAGGTGGCAAATGTTTGACCTTCACACCAGCATCTACAGCACCTGTAACATTTACATCATGACTTATTGGCGTTGCCAAAAGTAATTCAGCTGAAATGTTGTCATTAAAGAAATATTCAATTGATGGTGTAAATGCATATTCATGATCTGCTTCAACATTTACTGCGCCGTTTAAAATACTTGTGTCAGAAGTAGGGGCTACCACAGAACCACCAACTTTCACTTGCCATTGACCAGCCATCGCTGAAGCAGACATACCCAATAATGCAATAAGAGCAGCTTGTTTTAACATTTTAAAGCAACCTTCTAGAATGAATAATTAATATTAAACATTAGTATTAAAATTATGCAACATTATTATTTTATAAATTTTTACATTATTATATAAATCATTATTAATTATATATATTTATTTTAATCATAGTGCAATGCTTGGTTTTATATTTTCACCGTTATAATTAATTTATTATTCATAATATACCAACCTTTTTAATCAGAATTAATAAAATGAATTATTTTAATCCAACCAAAATCCTCAGGATTAAATAACAAAAAAGGCGATTATATAATCGCCTTTTTTATTTATCTTTGAAAATTTTTTAGAGTACCATTGCGGCAATCCAACCAAAGATCATTAATGGAATATTGTAGTGAATGAAGGTCGGGACCACACTGTCTTTCATGTGGTCATGCTGACCATCCATATTAAGGCCTGATGTTGGGCCTAAAGTTGAGTCTGATGCCGGAGAACCTGCATCTCCTAAAGCTGCTGCTGTACCAATAATGGCAATCGTTGCCGCTGGGCTAAAACCAAATTGAATACAAAGTGGTACATAAATAATGGCCAAAATTGGGATTGTTGAGAATGAAGAACCAATACCTAAGGTAATTAATAGCCCTATCAATAGCATCCAAAATGCAGCTAAACCTCGGCTGTTTCCAATCCATTCAACCGAAGCTTGTACCAGTATTGGTACTTGATTCGTAGCCTCAATCACAGATGCAAAGCCCTGCGCAGAAATCATAATGAAACCAACCAGTGCCATCATGCGCATACCACTGATAATGACATCATCGGCTTCTTTCCACTTAAAAATACCTGCACAGCTTAAGATCGCAACACCAACCAGACCCGCCAAAATCATCGACTCAGATATGACTTGAACAGAAAGCGTAGCAACTACTGCTACCGCAGCCATGATCAAAGTAAATTTAGCGACTTGTGGTTTACCATTTTCATCTGCTTTTACATCAGATGAGATGGTGTGCTGTGATTCCTTAACCTGAACGTCAGCATACTCTCGTGGTTTACGGTAGCTATAAAAAACAGCAATTAATAAGCCAACAAACATCCCAAATACTGGAATTGCCATAGCAGTTGGAATTTGATCATAGCTGATGTTGAAACCGTATGGCTTACCAAAGGTATTGATGTTTTGACCTAAAATATCATTAAGGAAAATAGCACCAAAACCAAAAGGTACCAGCATATAAGTCGCCACAAGACCAAAAGTCAGAACACAAGCAATCAAACGACGGTCAAGTTTTAAATGATTAAATACACT
Organism: Acinetobacter sp. YH12069; assembly: GCF_013419675.1. Taxonomy (NCBI): domain Bacteria; kingdom Pseudomonadati; phylum Pseudomonadota; class Gammaproteobacteria; order Moraxellales; family Moraxellaceae; genus Acinetobacter; species Acinetobacter sp. YH12069. Next base: position 61,389 of record NZ_VOZS01000011.1, read on the forward strand.
GAGTAATGGTGGAATTAATACTGGAATAAACGCAATGTGCACTGGAATCACGTTTTGTGAACATACGGCGGCTAAAGCGATAGTAGCGAAAATTACGTATTTCACGCGATTCTGGGCTTTCACATTACTGTTACCTTTGAGTTTAGTAATGAGTTGATAAGCCAGTAAATCTGGCAAACCTGAACGCGCAAGTGCCAAAGCAAATGCCCCCAACACGCCATAAGCAAGTGCGATTTGAGCACCGTTGCCTAAGCCACTATTAAACGCTTCGATGGTGCCATGAATACCAAGACCAGCTAACAAGCCACCTGTTACTGCACCAATGATCAGCGCAAATACAACAGGCACGCGTGCCAGCGACAGTCCAAACATGACTGTAATTGCGGCAAGAATAGCAAACATAAGAAAAAAGGGAGTCTGACAAAAAACCGTATTTTATCAGAATTTGCTCGCTATTTAGCCCCCTATCGATGAAACTGCCACTGTTGAACGATTTACTTAAAGCTGCTGTGATTGCGCAAATTGAGCGATGTAACTTGCAATTTTTTCGGGTTGGCTCAGCACGGCCCAATGATTGGCATTGACTTCAACTACAGATAAATCTTCAACCCAATTAGGTAATTCTTTAATGTAATCTGGACTGACAAAATTATCATGTTTCAACACAATCGCTTGTACAGGACAGACGGCATAACGTTGTCTAGGCTGAGTTAAGCGGGGAATAAAATTAGCACGGTAAAGCGCAATACCGTGTTTACCATCATGCTGAATATTATGATTCAAAGGCAATTCTTGAGTACGTTCTAAATCATTCACAATTTTTCCCCAACGTTCAGCATTCAAAAAATGCCACGCCGTCGGTGCCAAAAATGGTAATTGGAATACCCCGATGTACCATGACTTACTTAATAATTTGAGTAATTTTTTCTGCTGATGCTTAAAGCTATTTCTGAGCAAAAATGCCGCATGATCCAAACATGGCCCAGAAATAGTTGAATAAGACAAAATACGTGAGCGAAATTTTGGCTCAGTTACCGATTCCCAAGATTGGATAGAGCCCCAATCATGCGCGGCCAAATGAAAACTACGCTCGCCTAATACCGCTTGCGTCACACTATCTAAATCAAGTGAAAGTTGTTCTAAACGGTAATCTCGTACTTTACGGGGCACAGAGGACTGCCCTGCACCTCGCACGTCATAGGTGACGATATAAAATTCATTAATAAGATGTTCAATAACCGGTTCCCATACTTCCTGATTATCAGGATAACCATGAACCAAAACCAATGCCGGCTTAGTTTCATCACCCCATGTCTTCACATAGAGCCGTTGTTGATCTGTGGTATTCACCCATTGCGTATTTAGTGGTTGCATTCTTCTTGTCCTTTTATCGATTCCATCGAATTGACGTTTTATTTGTGAACATGGGCAATGTGATCAATGCCACAGTTTTGAAACTCATTTAGTATGCAAAGTTCAGCATAAAAAAAAATTGACCCAGTATGAGCATAATCCAGAAAATAATGACAATGCCTATTGTCTCTAAATTCTTACTCAATCATTATGCCCCTTATAAAGGTGCTGGCATTTCGATTGATAAAATTGATCTCGCCAATTATCACATTCGCGTCAAAATGCCATTAACTCGAAAAAATCAAAATATTGTCGGTGTACATTTTGGCGGTAGTCTATATTCAATGGTTGACCCATTTTATATGTTGATTTTGATGCATCACCTTGGCTCACGTTATATCGTGTGGGACAAAGCGGCAAATATCCAATTTTTATCTCCCGGGCGTGGAACGGTATACGCTGACATCCAGCTCGACCCAAATGAAATCAATCATATTAAAAACTTAGCAGATAACCACGCACCTGTACTACGGAACTATAGCTTAAATATTTTTGATGAAGCAGGCTTACGTATCGCTGAAGTTCAAAAAACCCTATACATTCGTCGCAAGCAACCCCGTCCACGCAAATAAAAAAGGCGCTTATCTTTAAGCGCCTTTTCATTCAAATTTATCGGATTGGACTAGCGATTTTGCTCAATTGCAGCACCTGCGCCACCACCGATTGCACCACCAATCGCAGCACCGGTATTACCACCAAAGATACTTTTACCGACTGCAGAACCAATCGCACCACCTACACCACTATATGTAGCATTTCGGTTTGAACCGTTTTGAGTTTTACTACCAACAGCTGCACCAGCGCCACCACCAACGGCTGCACCTACACCACCACCGACATTATTACCCACACCACCACCAATGGCACCACCTAAAGCTGCAGCACCAATACGCTGTTCATTGGGCGACATACTTTCACAACCAGCAAGCATTAGGGTCGACATCATCGCGACTGCGCATACGCTCATTACTTTTTTCATTGTGATGTTCCTTGTCTTCTTCAATACCTATGATTCTAAAACCATTGTATGAAACAATTAAATATAGCTTGTTACGGCTTGGAGCATAAATGCTGCATTTTGTAAAAAACGACGCCTAATCGCTCACAAATCACTCAGGATTTTCATCCAAAATCATCAAATCTTTTGTGGTTTCACCATTTTCAGTCAGCACAGCATGAGAGAGTTTGGCTTTGCTTTCTGGATCTGTTGCCTGATCTAGTTTTAGCGTGCGTTTAATCGGGTCTTGCCCTTTCTTAAACTCTACACCTTCTGCATCAATATTGGTGTTTTGACGAATAATCTGACCGTCCTGCTTCACCGTAGTCTTGGTTTCAATTTTAGAGGTCGGGACGATGACACCACCACGCTGTAGTACAGGAATCGATAATTTCTTTTCAGAAAAATCACCTTGGTGATCAGAAAGTTCAATTTCACGTGCCACGATATCCTGACCTTTATTGGTCATTTCTAACACTGTTGCAGTCACTTGGCGTACAGGTTCTTGACCTGCAACACGGCGAATCACTTCTGTTTTTAGTACTGGAACTACAGCTTTATCTTCTACCACAATCGAATTGGGCATAGGTGCAGCAATCGCTGTCAATGAGCTGAATAATGCAGAAACTGCGAATAATTGCTGTGCGAATTTCATCAAAAGACCCCGTTATGTTTAAGTTTAAAAATCAAGAGATTTGTTATGTTCTATTTTTACTATAGGAAATAAATCAACATTAGGAAAGCTTTAATTTTCAATTCATCCGCATAAAAAAAGCCACCCAAAGGTGGCTTTTTTGAATAATTTAAGGGCTAATTAAAGACCGTTAAATTCATCGCTAAATGCTTGGCTTAATGCTTGATCTACATCAGAGAAATCATTGTGAAGCTCAAGCTCTGCAGCTTCAGACTCCTGACGACGACGTTCTAAGTGGTAAGCCAAACCTGTACCCGCTGGGATCAGACGACCTACAACTACGTTTTCTTTCAGACCACGTAATTCATCTTCTTTACCTGTTACAGCAGCTTCAGTTAACACACGAGTTGTTTCCTGGAACGATGCAGCAGAAATGAACGAGTCAGTAGAAAGCGACGCTTTGGTAATACCCATCAATTGACGTTCAAACTTCGCTGGAAACTTGTTCTGAGCTGCCACAGCTTGGTTTTCTTGAACAACGCGGATGTATTCCACTTGCTCGCCTTTGATGAAGCTTGTATCACCACCGTCAGTGATTTCAACTTTACGAAGCATTTGACGTACGATCACTTCAATATGCTTGTCGTTGATTTTTACACCTTGCAGACGGTATACGTCCTGAACTTCGTTCACGATGTAGTTTGTCAGTGCAACTTCGCCTTTCAAACGTAAGATGTCGTGTGGGTTTTGCGGACCATCAGAAATGGTTTCACCACGGTTCACATGCTCGCCTTCGAACACGTTAATCGTACGCCATTTCGGAATTAGCTCTTCGTAAATCTCAGAGCCATCATCCGGAGTAATCACAAGACGGTTCTTACCTTTGGTCTCTTTACCGAAGCTTACGATACCTGAAATTTCAGCAAGGATCGCGTGTTCTTTCGGTTTACGTGCTTCGAACAAGTCAGCTACGCGTGGAAGACCACCGGTAATATCACGAGTACGTGAAGATTCTTGTGGTACACGACCAATTACGTCACCGACACCAATTGTTTCGCCATCACGAACAGTCAGAATCGTATTTTGTGGCAAGAAGTAGAACTGTTCGCCACCATCAGTTGTATCCAATACAACCGCTGGACGCATATCTTTACCTGACGCAGGACGTGAAGTCACTGGTAAGATTTCGATTGTAGTCATACCTGTTGCATCATCAGTTTTCGATGTCACAGTTACGCCATCAGCGATTTGGCTGAAACGCACTTTACCTGCAACTTCGGTAACAAGTGGATGTGTATGCGGATCCCAAGTCGCTACGATACCGCCAGCTTCCACAGCTTCTCCATCTTTAATGATGATTGAAGCACCGTATGGAATTTTGTAACGTTCGCGTTCACGACCGATGTCATCTGCGATACCGATTTCACCTGAACGTGAAGTTGATACCAAGTGACCTTTAGCGTGTTGTACTGTTTTCACATTGTGGAAACGTACTGTACCTTTGTTACGAACTTGTACGCTGTTAGCAGCAGAAGTTCGGCTCGCAGCACCACCTACGTGGAACGTACGCATTGTTAACTGTGTACCTGGCTCACCAATTGATTGAGCAGCCATTACACCCACAGATTCACCTGGATTCACCAAGTGACCGCGAGCAAGGTCACGACCGTAACATTTCGCACATACACCGAAAGTAGATTCACAGTTTACAACTGAACGTACTTTCACTTCATCGACACCTTGCTCTTCTAAGTAGTTTGCAAGTTTTTCGTCGATTAAAGTATTACGTGGAAGAATCACATCATCCGAACCTGGTTTCTTCGCATCTTCAGCAAGTACACGACCCAATACTCGAGTACCTAAGTTCTCGATGACATCGCCACCTTGAATGAACGGAGTCATTACAAGACCGTCGAAAGTACCACAATCTGGCTCAGTAATTACCAAGTCTTGTGCAACGTCAACCAAACGACGAGTCAAGTAACCTGAGTTCGCAGTTTTCAATGCAGTATCGGCCAAACCTTTACGTGCACCGTGTGTTGAAATGAAGTACTGAAGTACAGTCAAACCTTCACGGAAGTTTGCTTTAATTGGTGTTTCAATGATCGAACCATCTGGTTTCGCCATCAAACCACGCATACCCGCTAACTGACGAATCTGAGCTGCCGAACCACGGGCACCTGAGTCAGACATCATATAGATCGAGTTGAATGATTTTTGTTTCTCGTCTTCACCCTGTTTGTTTTTAACAGTAGTGAAAGACAAGTTGTCCATCATCGCTTTCGCTACTTGGTCGTTTGTACGCGCCCAAATATCGACAACTTTGTTATAACGTTCGCCGGCAGTTACGAAACCTTGTTCAAATTGTTGTTCAATTTCGCGAACTTCAACTTCAGCTTTTTCGATAATTGCTTGTTTTTGTGGCGGAATCAACATGTCTTCCATACCTACAGACACACCTGAGTGAGTCGCTTGACGGAAGCCCAAGTACATCAATTGGTCAGCGAAGATAACAGTATCTTTTAGACCTAATTTACGGTAGCAAGAGTTGATCAATTTAGAGATGTTCTTTTTAGTCATCTCAACGTTGATTTGTTGGAAATCCATACCTTCAGGTACAACTTCCCAAAGTAAACAACGACCTGGAGTTGTGTCTACAACAATGGTTTGTTGTTCACGGTTACCATTTTCGTCAATGACAGTTTGGTGTACACGTGCTTTTACGCGAGCGTGTAAATCAACTTGACCTGTTGCAAGTGCACGGTTTACTTCGTCAGTATCCGCAAACACCATGCCTTCACCTTTGGCATTGATCGCATCACGAGTGATGTAGTACAAGCCTAAGACAACGTCCTGAGAAGGTACGATGATTGGCTCACCGTTCGCAGGAGAAAGAATGTTGTTTGTTGACATCATTAACGCACGAGCTTCTAACTGAGCTTCAAGTGTTAATGGTACGTGTACCGCCATTTGGTCACCGTCGAAGTCGGCGTTAAATGCCGCACAAACTAACGGATGAAGACGGATTGCTTTACCTTCAATCAGGGTTGGTTCAAATGCTTGAAGACCCAAACGGTGAAGTGTAGGCGCACGGTTCAACATCACTGGATGTTGACGAATTACGTGAGCAAGTACATCCCAAACTTCTGGAGTTTCACGCTCAACCATTTTTTTCGCAGCTTTAATGGTTGTCGCTTGGCCAGACGCTTGTAGTTTCGCGAAAATGAATGGTTTGAATAATTCAAGCGCCATTTTTTTCGGAAGACCACATTGGTGCAGACGTAAAGTTGGACCTACAGTAATTACCGAACGACCAGAGTAATCGACACGTTTACCCAATAAGTTTTGACGGAAACGACCTTGTTTACCTTTGATCATGTCTGCCAAAGATTTAAGAGGACGTTTGTTCGAACCGGTAATTGCGCGACCACGACGACCGTTATCAAGCAATGCATCTACAGACTCTTGTAACATACGTTTTTCGTTACGTACGATAATGTCTGGTGCTGCAAGGTCTAGAAGACGTTTTAAACGGTTGTTACGGTTGATTACACGACGGTAAAGATCGTTCAAGTCAGAAGTCGCAAAACGACCACCTTCTAGAGGAACCAACGGACGAAGATCAGGTGGAAGTACTGGAAGTACATTCATCACCATCCATTCTGGCTTGTTGTTCGACTCTTTGAACGCTTCCATCAATTTCAGACGTTTAGAGGCTTTTTTAAGCTTCGTTTCTGAAGTTGTATTTGGAATTTCTTCACGAAGACGTGAAATTTCAGCTTCAAGATCGATGTCTTTCAACAAATCTTGAACTGCTTCTGCACCCATTTTCGCAGTGAATTCATCACCGTGTTCTTCTAAAGCCGTGAAGTATTCTTCATCGTTTAGAAGTTGGTATTTCTCAAGTGGAGTCATACCTGGGTCAGTTACAACGTATGATTCGAAATACAATACACGTTCGATATCACGTAAAGTCATGTCTAAAAGCAGACCAATACGGCTAGGAAGTGATTTTAAGAACCAAATATGCGCAACTGGAGAAGCAAGGTCAATATGACCCATACGCTCACGACGTACTTTTGCAGTTGTTACTTCAACGCCACATTTTTCACAAATGACGCCCTTGTATTTCATACGCTTGTATTTACCACACAAGCATTCGTAATCTTTTACTGGACCAAAGATTTTGGCACAGAATAAACCATCACGTTCAGGTTTGAACGTACGGTAGTTAATGGTTTCAGGCTTTTTAACTTCACCATGAGACCACGACTTAATCATTTCTGGTGACGCAAGACCAATACGGATGCGATCAAACTCTACAGGAGCATGACCGTCTGAATCCGTCTTTTTGCGCATGATATCGAGCAAGTCTTTCAATTTTTTTCTCCGTGTGTTGTGGAGATTTTCACTTCACAACTGGGTCACAAATATTGTTTTTTAACTGAGAAATCCCCCTTGCCCCTCTTGATTAAAGAGGTGAGAAGCACTGCTTCGCAAGGGAGATTCAATGGAGCTAATTAGTCACCATTTTTCAGTTCAATGTTGATACCTAAAGAACGGATCTCTTTGGTCAATACGTTGAACGATTCAGGCATACCTGGGTCCATGTAATGGTTACCATCTACAATGTTCTTATAGATACGGGTACGACCTTCAACGTCATCCGACTTCACAGTAAGCATTTCTTGAAGTGTGTATGCTGCACCGTAAGCTTCGAGTGCCCATACTTCCATCTCACCGAAACGCTGACCACCGAATTGTGCTTTACCACCAAGCGGCTGTTGAGTTACTAGAGAGTAAGAACCAGTAGAACGCGCATGCATCTTGTCGTCTACCAAGTGGTTCAGTTTCAACATGTACATGTAACCTACAGTTACAGGACGGTCAAAACGTTCACCTGTACGACCATCATACAATACTGTTTGACCAGTACGTGAAATGCCACCAAGTTCTAACAATTCTTTGATTTGTGATTCTTCAGCACCATCAAATACTGGTGTTGCTAAAGGAACACCTTTACGCAAGTTACCTGAAAGCACCAAGATTTCTTCATCAGTCAAGCTATCAAGATCTTCTTGTTCGCCACCAACTTTGTTATAAATCTTGTCTAAGAAATCACGAAGCTCAAGTACAGTACGCTGCTCTTTCATCATCTTGTCGATTTGATCGCCAAGACCTTTAGCCGCCATACCCAAGTGAGTTTCAAGAATCTGACCCACGTTCATACGTGATGGCACACCCAGTGGGTTAAGTACAACATCAACTGGAACACCGTTTGCATCGTGTGGCATGTCTTCTACAGGTAAGATGTTAGATACAACACCTTTGTTACCGTGACGACCCGCCATTTTATCACCCGGTTGGATGCGACGTTTTACAGCCAAGTAAACTTTAACAACTTTCAATACGCCAGTTGTCAGTTCATCGCCTGTAGAAAGTTTGCGTTTTTTCTCTGCAAATTTCTCGTCAATTTCAAGGCTCTTCTCTTTCAAGAACACTTGAATTTGAGTTAAACGTTCAGCAATCGCTTCGTCGACTGGTTGGATTTCAATAAGATCAACCAACTCAAGACCAGACAATAACTCTTCAGTTAATTTGTCACCGCGTTTAGTTGTACCGCCACCGTTAGATTCTTGACCTTTCAATAGACGAACAATACGTTCACGAGCCGCTTCTTCGAAGATTTTGTATTCTTCTTTCAAGTCTTTACGGTAAGCATCAAGTTGTGCTTTCTCAATTGCTTGAGCACGTTCGTCTTTTTCAAGACCGTCACGTGTAAATACTTGAACGTCAATTACAGTACCTTTCACAGATGAAGATACACGTAATGAAGAGTCTTTTACGTCAGCCGCTTTTTCACCGAAGATTGCGCGAAGCAATTTTTCTTCCGGAGTTAACTGAGTTTCACCTTTAGGCGTTACTTTACCTACAAGAATGTCACCAGCAGTTACTTCAGCACCGATATAAACGATACCTGATTCATCCAATTTAGAAAGTGCAGCTTCACCCACGTTCGGGATATCCGCTGTAATTTCTTCAGCACCCAATTTGGTATCACGTGCAACACATGAAAGCTCTTGGATGTGGATAGACGTTAAACGATCTTCTTGAAGTACACGCTCTGATAGTAAGATCGAGTCTTCGTAGTTGTAACCGTTCCAAGTCATGAACGCTACACGCATGTTTTGACCCAATGCCAATTCACCGCCATCTGTTGATGGACCATCAGCAAGAACGTCACCACGTGCAACTTTATCACCTAAACGTACAACAACGTTTTGGTTGATACATGTATTTTGGTTCGAACGTGTGTATTTGATCAGGTTGTAGATATCTACACCTGCTTCGCCTGCCACCATCTCTTCTTCGTTTACACGAATAACGACACGAGAAGCATCAACGAATTCAATACGACCACCACGTTTCGCAAGTACACACACACCCGAGTCATGCGCTACGTTTGCTTCCATACCTGTACCAACAAGCGGTTTGTCAGCACGTAATGTAGGAACAGCCTGACGCTGCATGTTTGAACCCATCAATGCACGGTTGGCATCATCGTGTTCAAGGAACGGAATAAGTGATGCCGCTACAGATACAACCTGCTGAGCAGATACATCCATATGCGTTACTTTTTCTGGTGGAATACGTACGAATTCACCTTGGTGACGTACAGATACGAATTCTTCAGTTAAGTTACCGTCTTTATCGATACCAGAATCGGCCTGTGCAATCACAGTACCTACTTCTTCAATCGCAGAAAGGTATTCAACGTCATCCGTTACACGACCATCAACAACTTTACGGTATGGAGTTTCCAAGAAACCGAAGTTATTACATTTCGCATAAACAGAAAGTGAGTTGATCAAACCAATGTTTGGACCTTCAGGAGTCTCGATTGGACATACACGACCATAATGAGTTTGATGTACGTCACGTACTTCGAAGCCCGCACGCTCACGAGTCAAACCACCTGGGCCCAATGCTGATACACGACGTTTGTGTGTAATTTCAGACAACGGGTTGTTTTGGTCCATGAACTGAGACAACTGGCTTGAACCAAAGAATTCTTTGATTGCAGCAGCAACTGGTTTCGCATTGATTAAATCTTGCGGAGACAAGTTATCAGTTTCAGCTTGAGATAAACGTTCTTTAACAGCACGTTCAACACGAACTAGACCAACACGGAATTGGTTTTCTGTCATTTCACCAACAGAACGAACACGACGGTTACCCAAGTGATCGATATCATCGACTTCACCTTTACCGTTACGGATTTCAACTAATGTTTTCAATACATCAGTGATGTCTTCGTTCGAAAGAATACCTTCAACTTCACGAGACTTCTGATCCGTACCCACTTCGTAAGGACGACCCAAACGACGGTTGAACTTCATACGACCTACTGGTGATAAGTCATAACGTTCAGAAGAGAAGAATAAATTGTTGAATAAGTTTTCAGCAGCTTCTTTTGTTGGTGGCTCACCCGGACGCATCACTTTGTAGATTTCTACAAGTGCTTCTTCACGACCAGTTGTAGTATCTGCACGTAAAGAGTCCGCAATGAATGGGCCACGGTCGATGTCATTGGTATAAAGTACGTTGAATTGTTTAACGCCGCCTTCAGCCAATTTCACCATAATTTCATGGCTTAGTACTGTATTTGCAGCAATTACTTCGCCATCACGTAACGTTACATCTTCAGCAACAATACGTTCATATAGGTATTCATCAGGAACAGAAAGTTTTTCAAGACCTGCTGCTTCCATTTGACGAACATGGCGCGCGTTAATACGTTTACCTTGTTCAACAATTGTCTTACCGTCTGTACCCACGATATCAAACTGTGCCATTTCGCCACGTAGACGTTCTGGAACCAAGTCAATTTGATAGCTACCCATATCAAGATATACAGGTACTTTTTCGTAGAACATGTCTAGGATTTGTTCGTTGTTATAACCCAAGGCACGAAGCACAACAGTCGCAAGTAATTTACGACGACGGTCAATACGAACATATACAAGATCTTTTGCATCGAATTCAAAGTCTAACCATGAACCACGGTAAGGAATGATACGAGCAGAGTAAAGAACTTTACCGCTAGAGTGAGTTTTGCCTTTATCGTGGTCAAAGAATACACCTGGTGAACGGTGTAATTGAGATACGATTACACGCTCAGTACCATTGATCACAAAGGTACCGTTGTCTGTCATAAGTGGCATTTCACCCATGTAGACTTCTTGCTCACGCACATCTTTGATTGTTTTAGTTTCGCGATCTTTAATGATCAGACGAATTTTTACACGCATTGGCGCCGCATAAGTTGAGCCACGAAGAATACATTCGCGCACATCAAATTCAGGCTTACCAAGACTATACTCAACAAATTCTAAAGCAGCATTGCCAGAATAACTTTCAATAGGAAAAACTGAACGAAATGCGGCTTGGAGACCGATATCTTCGCGGTTTTTTGGAGTTTTGCCGTCTTGAAGGAAAGTTCGGTACGAGTCGACTTGAATCGCGAGCAAGTACGGAACATCCATTACCTTGGGCAATTTACCAAAATTCTTACGGATCCGTTTCTTTTCGGTATATGAGTATGCCATCTGGAGTCCTCGGAAAGTAAACTAAGTCCGCCTGCAGAACGAACTTAGAAGGAATTACGCAGGCCGATATGGCCACCACTTTCACAAATGCTGCAATTTTTAGTGGTATTAAAACGCTTAACAATATTTTTTTACTGAAAAATATTGGTAAGCGTTTGGTTTTATAAATTATTTTTAATTTGTATGATTTTTATATCATGCAAACAAAAATCGAGCCGATTATTGTAACGCAAAAAGGCTGATGACCCAAGGGCCACCAGCCATTTTTTGGAGCCGATTATAAAAAAATCGACTCCCCTTAAGATTACTTAAGTGTAACTGTAGCACCAGCTTCTTCAAGTTTTTTCTTAAGTTCTTCGCCTTCTTCTTTAGAAACGCCTTCTTTAAGAACTGAAGGAGCGCTTTCAACAAGATCTTTAGCTTCTTTAAGACCAAGGCCAGTAGCTTCACGAACTGCTTTAATTACAGCAACTTTGTTAGCACCGAAAGAAGTCAACTCAACGTTGAATTCTGATTGTTCTTCAGCAGCAGCACCAGCAGCGCCAGGAGCAGCAGCAACTGCTACAGCAGCAGCAGATACGTTGAATTTTTCTTCGAAAGCAGAAATAAGTTCAACAAGTTCAAGAACAGTTTTTTCAGCAACTGCGTTTAAGATTTCTTCGTTTGTTAAAGCCATGAGAGTAACTCCAAATGGGTATTGAATGGTGTGTAAATTGATTTAAGCTTAAGCAGCTTCTGACTCGTTTTTCTCTTTGAGCGCTGTAATAAGGCGACCCAATTTCGAAATAGGAGCTTGAAGAACGCTTGCAAGCATAGTAAGCGCTTTCTCTTGGTTTGGAAGGTTCGCGATAACGCTAACTTCAGCACCTTGATAAACTTTACCGTCAAATGCAGCAGCTTTAAGTTCAAATGCTTTATTAGTTTTAGCAAATTCTTCGAACAAACGAGCAGCTGCGCCCATGTCGTCTTCAGAAGTTGAGAAAGCTAAGATTGTTGGGCCAACAAGGTTGTCGCTCAAGATATTGAATTGAGTATCTTGAAGAGCACGTTTAGCCAAAGTGTTACGAACTACGCGAGTAGCAACACCTAGTTTACGAGCTTCAACACGTAGAGCAGTTAATTGCTCAACAGTTAAACCTTGATAGTCAGCAACAACAGCAGCATACGCAGTAGAAGCAACTTCAGTTACTTCAGCTACGATCTGTTTTTTGCCTTCGATAAGAAGAGCCATTGTAAAACCTCCTAACGGTGATTTATGCACCTATACAGATGCACTCCCAATTCGTTAGCTCATCACTGAACCAACACGCGGAGGAGGAACAAATCACACCACCGCGTCTACTCAGGCTGGGCTATTAAGAAGAAAGCATAAAACTCCCCTCGCCTGAGGTCTTTGACGCTGATAAATCTAAATTTATCAATTCAAAGTTTGCCTGAGGGGCGATCAGCAAAGCATGCTTTGCCGACCCGCAAGATGAGAAGCTGTGCTTCGAATGAAGCTTAATTTCTATCTTGCGTAATATTTAAAGCAGCGCTTTAAATATTACTCAGGGCTTTAAAATTCTGTAATAAGTCGAAACTTATTTAGAAACGTTTGCTACATCAACAACAAGACCAGGACCCATAGTTGAGCTTAAAGTGATCTTTTGGATGTAAACACCTTTAGAAGTAGCAGGTTTTGCTTTCTTAAGGTCAGCTACAAGAGCTTCAACGTTTGAACGAACAGCTTCAGCAGTGAAACCTACTTGACCGATCGCAGCGTGGATAATACCAGCTTTGTCTACACGGTAACGTGCTTGACCAGCTTTCGCGTTTTTAACAGCAGAAGCTACGTCAGGAGTTACAGTACCCACTTTAGGGTTTGGCATTAAGCCACGTGGACCAAGAATCGTACCCAACTTACCAACAACGCGCATTGCATCCGGAGCTGCAATTACTACGTCAAAGTCAAGGTTACCCGCTTGGATGCTTTCAGCAAGATCATCAAAACCAACAACGTCCGCGCCTTCAGCTTTAGCAGCTTCAGCAGCAGCGCCTTGAGCAAACACAGCTACACGTACAGTTTTACCAGTACCTGCAGGAAGTGTAGTCGCGCCACGAACAACTTGGTCAGATTTACGAGGATCAACACCTAGGTTTACAGCAACATCCAAAGATTCTTTGAATTTTACTGCTGGAAGGCCGTTAAGAACTGCAACTGCTTCTTCCAAAGTGTAAACTTTGTTAGCTTCAACAGCAGCAACAATGGCTTTTTGACGTTTAGTTAATTTAGCCATGTCTTATAGCTCCACTTCCAAGCCCATAGAACGCGCAGAACCAGCAATGGTACGTACACGTGCGTCTAAATCAGCACCAGTAAGATCTGGTTCTTTAGTAGTCGCAATTTCTTCTAATTGAGCGCGAGTCAACTTACCAACTTTAGTCTTGTTAGGTACAGCTGAACCCTTTTGGATGCCCGCAGCTTTCTTAAGAAGAATCGCAGCAGGAGGAGTTTTCATGATGAATGTGAACGACTTGTCGTTGTACACAGTGATCACTACTGGAATTGGAAGACCAGCTTCAACTTTTTGTGTCGCAGCATTGAATTCTTTACAGAATGCCATGATGTTAACACCACGTTGACCTAGTGCAGGACCAATCGGTGGAGATGGATTTGCTTTACCAGCTGGAACTTGCAGCTTGATATAGCCGTCAATCTTCTTAGCCATTTCAATTACCTCTGGGTACTAACGCCGCTAGGCTCCCCATACATTTAAGTAACGATACCGTTACAACAACAATGCCCGACTCATAACAAATCGGGCGTTTATCAACCAAGTTAAATTAAACTGATTTTTCGACTTGGCGAAATTCCAGTTCAACTTGAGTTGGTCGATTAAATACATTAATCGTCAACGTTAAACGTGACTTATCGTATAGAACTTCTTCCACCACGCCTTTAAAGTCGGTGAATGGACCGTCAATTACGAGTAATTCTTCACCTGGTTCAAACATCGTCTTAGGACGAGGTGCTTCGCCAGTATTGCGTACACGTGCAAGAATCGCATCAGCTTCTTTTTGCGTAATTGGTGCAGGTTTTTCTGCAGTACCACCAATGAAACCTAATACTTTTGGACATTCTTTAACAATGTGCCAAGTTTCATCATTCATTTCCATTTCGACTAACACATAGCCTGGAAAGAATTTACGCTCAGATTTACGTTTCTTACCATCCTTCATTTCCACTACTTCTTCAGTAGGGACAAGGACTTCACCAAAGCTATCGGCTACAGCGCTACGCTGGATTCGATCATTAAGTGAGCGTAACACTTGTTTTTCATAGCCTGAATAGGCATGAATAATGTACCAACGTTTCATAGCTCTCTTACCCGATAATAAACTTCATTAACCAGCTCAAAGCATAGTCAAAGCACCATAATAAAATAGATGCCACTAAGACTACCGCAAGTACCTGCCAAGATGTGGTCATGGTCTCTTGCTTGGTTGGCCAAGTCACTCGACGTAACTCAATTCGAGCATCTTTCAACAATCGAACAAAGCCTTTGCCTTGATGGGTGGCGTATAATAAACCTAAAGCCACGATGATACAAGCCAAAATTACCCCAACACGGACCCAGACATCATTCGCTGGTGCCCAGTATGCTGGCAAATGTTGATTCACCATCATAGAACTACCGAGTAAAATCAACGCGATAACCCACAGAACATAGTCTAAAGGGGAACCAGAATTAACAACTTCAGCAGGATTATTTCTTTGAGGAATTGGCGCGTCGCTTAATGCGTCACGCGATTTATCATTCGACATTTTTGTACTCGTCGTAGGATTCGCGACTTATTATATGACCAGTTGAGCCAGCATCAAGCTTCTTTTTAAAAAAATTTGGCAGGCCAGGAGGGACTCGAACCCCCAACATTCGGTTTTGGAGACCGACGCTCTACCAATTGAACTACTGACCTGCAGAGCAAATCGAGAGTCGAAACTCTCGATCTGTACAAAGATAACTGTATTATATTATGCAGTTACTTTAGAAACAACACCCGCACCAACTGTACGGCCACCTTCACGGATCGCGAAGCGTAAGCCAGCGTCCATTGCGATTGGGTGGATTAATTCTACTGACATTTCTACGTTGTCACCAGGCATAACCATTTCAACGCCTTCTTTAAGCGCGATTGCACCAGTTACGTCAGTTGTACGGAAGTAGAACTGTGGACGGTAACCGTTAAGGAATGGAGTATGACGACCACCTTCGTCTTTAGAAAGTACGTATACTTCTGCGTCGAATTTAGTATGCGGTTTGATTGTACCTGGTTTAGCAAGTACTTGACCACGTTGAACGTCTTCACGTTTAGTACCACGTAGAAGAACACCACAGTTCTCGCCCGCACGACCTTCGTCAAGAAGTTTACGGAACATTTCTACGCCAGTTACAGTTGTTTTAACTGTATCTTTAATACCAACGATTTCAACTTCTTCGCCTACTTTCACGATACCAGTTTCAACACGGCCAGTTACTACTGTACCACGACCTGAAATTGAGAATACGTCTTCGATTGGCATAAGGAATGCAAGGTCGATAGCACGTTCTGGCTCTGGGATGTAAGAGTCAAGAGCTTCAACAAGAGCAACTACAGCGTCTTCGCCGTATTGACCAGCTTCACCGTTAAGCGCTGCAAGAGCAGAACCACGGATTACTGGAGTGTCGTCGCCTGGGAAGTCATAAGTAGAAAGAAGTTCACGAACTTCCATTTCTACTAATTCAAGAAGTTCTTCGTCGTCAACAAGGTCGCATTTGTTTAAGAATACAACGATGTAAGGTACACCTACCTGACGAGAAAGAAGGATGTGTTCACGAGTTTGTGGCATTGGACCATCAGTCGCAGCACATACAAGGATCGCACCATCCATTTGCGCAGCACCAGTAATCATGTTTTTAACATAATCGGCGTGACCTGGGCAGTCTACGTGAGCGTAGTGACGGATTGGAGAATCGTATTCTACGTGTGAAGTATTAATTGTAATACCACGTGCTTTTTCTTCTGGTGCAGAGTCGATTGCAGCGTAATCTTTCGCTTCACCGCCGAATTTTTTTGCACATACAGTTGCAATTGCAGCTGTTAAAGTCGTTTTACCATGGTCAACGTGACCGATTGTGCCCACGTTAACGTGTGGCTTATTACGTTCAAACTTAGCCTTAGCCATGCTTTTCTTCCTCGTTTACGTCGAACACAATTCTGAGTAAAACCCAGCTCCGACATATCGCCTAAAAAAATAAACACCCAATACTTGAAAAGCAGACTAAAAAGCCTGCTTCTGGAATCTTGTGCAACATTTAAAGTTGCTAAACTGTAAAATCTGGAGCTCTTATCGAGATTTGAACTCGAGACCTCTCCCTTACCAAGGGAGTGCTCTACCACTGAGCTATAAGAGCAAATATAAGCACTTCAATAGATATGGAGCGGGAGACGAGGGTCGAACTCGCGACATGTAGCTTGGAAGGCTACCGCTCTACCAACTGAGCTACTCCCGCACGATGTTGGTACAAACCACTTATTGAAGTCTTAAAATTGGTGGTGAGGGAAGGATTCGAACCTTCGAAACTTTCGTAGCGGAGTTACAGTCCGCCCCCTTTGACCGCTCGGGAACCTCACCATTTTACACTTACTTCAGTGTCGTTCTTTCTACTCACTCTCAAACTTTCTAAGATGGTGCCGGCACACGGATTCGAACTGTGGACCTACTGATTACAAGTCAGTTGCTCTACCAACTGAGCTATGCCGGCGTTTCTTAGTGTTTCGTACGTTTCGTATCGGAACGGTGTGCAGTTTAGCAAATCTTGAAATCCTTGCAAGTGTTTTTTCTAAAAAAAACGTGAAAAACTCATAAAATCAATCCATTTGATGATAATTCAACCGCTTTGATCACTGCGCGAGCTTTTATTTGGGTTTCATTCCACTCTGATTCAGGATTTGAGTCGTACACCACCCCTGCTCCAGCTTGAACATAGACCTTATTTTCACGAATTACACAGGTACGAATCGCAATCGACATGTCCATTTCGCCATGCCAGCCTAAATAACCAACAGCACCACCAAAAATTCCACGTTTTACTGGTTCAACTTCGTCAATAATTTCCATAGCACGGATTTTTGGTGCGCCTGAAAGCGTACCCGCAGGGAATGTTGCCTTAAAAACATCCAAAGCATCGACATCATCACGTACTTCACCTTGCACATTTGACACAATGTGCATGACATGCGAATAACGTTCGATCACCATTTGATCAGTCACGTGAACTTTACCGATTTTAGAAACGCGTCCAACATCATTTCGCCCCAAATCGATCAACATCAAATGCTCTGCAATTTCTTTTTCATCAGATAGCAAATCTTTTTCTAGCGCTAAATCTTCTTCTTTTGTTTTACCCCGTGGTCGCGTTCCCGCCAAAGGACGAACTGTTGCCACACCATTTTCTAAACGGGACAAAATTTCAGGTGATGAACCGACGATATGAAAAGGAATGTCATTTTCTAGTGTCTGCCCTTGCACCAAGAACAAATATGGCGATGGATTGAGGTGACGTAGTGCACGATAGACCTGCAAAGGCTCACCATCAAAATCGGATACCATACGATGGCCCGGCACAACCTGCATCACATCACCGGCCTTAATGTACTCTTTTACTTTCGCAATAGAATCAATAAAATTGTCATGTCCAGTGATGGATTCAAACTGTGGTGCAGTATGCTTATTTGCTTTGAGTGCAATTGGGGTTGCCAAAAGTTCTTCTAGCTCATCCAATTGTTGCTGCGCCTTGGTATAGGCCTCAGCATCATTTACATCGGCATGCACAATTAAGAATAAGGTATCCTTAAGGTTATCAAAGACGATGACGGTTTTTGATAGCATCATCCAAATATCCGGAATCCCGACCGGGTCAGCTTCTGGAACGTTATTGAGCTTTGGTTCGATATAACGTACAGCATCATAACCAAAGTATCCAACCAATCCACCGGTAAAGCTCGGCAACGCTGGCAAATCTTGCTGTGTAGGCACTTTATATTGTGCTTGGAAGTCACGAATGTATTGAAATGGGTCAGCACATTGTTGTTTTTCAACCGAGCCATCAGCATGTTGAACGGTCAACTGCCCTTCATTACACGAAAATACGGTGGACTCGCCCAAGCCAATAATGGAGTAACGCGCCCAGTTTTCGCCACCCTCTACAGATTCAAATAAATAGGCTTGTTTATGTTGTTTTAATCGCGCAAAGACAGACAGCGGAGTTTCTGTATCTGCCAAGCGCTGACGATATACCGGAATCAAGTTATATCCAGCAGTTTTCAGTTGTTCAAATTGAGTTTGTGTAGTCATTTGGGTTTCTCTATATTTCGCGTGGTCAATTTCAGTTAATTTCTTCTCATGCTGATTGAGTGACGCCATCGAAATACTACACACTTGCTCATTTTCACTTCCTTAACCCTACTTATTTCAACCCAATAATTCTTTTAAGTTATCAACCACGTGCTGCGGCTGACACTCTCGAATATTTTCACCATGATTATAGCCATAGCTGACCACAATACAATCAATACCCGCACGACGTGCTGCCTCTACATCATTGACAGAATCACCCACCATCAAAATTTGCTGTTTCGGCAAGGCATAATGCTCCGCACAATACTCTAGCTGCTTGGGATGTGGTTTACGCTCTTCAAAACGATCTCCACCTATCACATCATCAAAGTAATCATGCATACCTAGTGCCTGCACAATACTGCGTGCCGGTTGCTCTGGTTTATTGGTCACACAAATCAGAATTTTCTCTTCTGCTTTTGCCCAATCCAAGAACTCTAGAATGCCGTCAAAGGGCTGCGTCAAAACACAAGGATCTGCATTGTAAATCTTTAGAAAAGTTTCCAGTAAAAGGTGGTGCTGTGCGGCATCAACCTTTCCGGTCAAGTATTCAAGTACGCTATGACAAAACAATGAAGTTCCTTTCCCAATCCAGTTTCGCACCTGCGCTTCTGTGACCAACGGTAATTGCAACGCATTTAGACTCATATTCATCGCACGATGTAAGTCAGATGCTGAATCGACTAGCGTTCCATCCAGATCAAATAAAATCATTTGGCGTTCTGCTAAACGAATTTCAAACATAATGTCCCTCTATTTTTTTGTAAATTTTCCCCATAAAAAAGGCATGCCCATGCATGCCTTTTGAGGAATGTCTCGGTTTATTTAAACAAGACCCATGCAATAATTGCAAGAATGATTAAAACAATGACTGAGATTAAGCCCACAGAGGCATTTTTTTGCGCTTCACGCTCTTGCTCTACACATGTCGCTGGAATTTTTACATCACATTCTTCATTTTTCGGAACAGCAGTTACGTCAATTCCCTCAGGAATTGGTGCAGGTTTAGGCACACCTACATTAGTCGGCATACCATCACGAGTCAATTGAACCGAGCCATCGCGCTCTTTCAACTCTGGCATACCTTGATCATTCATTTGTTGTGCTGCGGTTTTAACGACAGGCTCTTGTGCCTTAGTCTCAGACGTGTTTGCTACAGACTCTTGTGCCACAGTTTCAGAAACTGCAACAGCTTCAGACGGCTGCTGAACAGGTGTAATTTCTTCTGTTTGCAATGCTTCAATGCTTTGTTCGATATCCGCTGGAATCTGAACAGCTTTAGCTGGAGCCAATACACTAAACTTCACACTGGCAAACTGTACAATATCACCTTCTTTTAAAAGTGATTCACCAGTCAAACGAACATCATTAATAAACGTCCCATTGGATGAATTAAGATCTTGTAACCAGAGTGCCTGATCTTTCAGTACAAAGGCAGCATGTTTACGCGATACATCAGATTCTTGCAAAACAATATCTGCTTGTTGATGACGACCCACCAACATATCTCGCTCAATACTAATTTCTTGTCCTGTTAAATCACCAGAAATTGCTTGAATTTTCCAAGTCATGAAGTTAATTCTCTATTGCTCGTTTTTTTCATCATAGCATGCTGTGGTTTTAAAGCTAAACCACCCTGCTGTCTCACCTAAGGCGTGCCCACTACTTTGCCATTTGGTACAGTAATGGTTTGGCGCTTTACTGCAGGCTCAATGGCGACTGGCGTGGAGACCACTGCCGCTGGCTGTGTCGTTTGTGGTGCTGTGGGTACCGTCTTATACACAGGGGCTGGTGCTATACCCTTTGAAACAGGTATGCGCTGCTGATACACATCATCAACATTTTCAGGTAATTTCGCAAAATTACCGTCATTATCCAGTGCCAGTTGCAGACTATAGAGCTGACTGTAGCGCTGCTGAGACATTTTCTTCACATCGGCAGAATTTCCAACAATAGTCGGATGAATAAAGATCAGCAAATTACGTTTACTGTTGGATTTTCCTTCCGAGCTAAAGAGTTTGCCGAGTACAGGAATAGCCCCCAACCCCGGAACCGATTGACGTCCATGCAATGTATTGTCCGAGATCAAACCACCCAACACAATCGTTTGACCATGCTCTGCCAAGATCGAGGTTTTAATCGCACGTTTAGTCGTAACTAAGTCCGACGCTTGACCTTTATTGTCTTTTACATCAGAAACTTCTTGCTCGACCTCTAAACGCACCGAGCCGCCATCACCAATATGCGGCACAACTTTCAAAGTAACACCGACATCTTTACGCTCAATCGATGTATACGGATTGGCTGTACCACCATTGGTGGTGACAGAACCTGTCACAAATGGAACGTTTTCACCCACCACAATATAGGCTTCTTCGTTGTCCATCGTCACTATCGACGGTGTAGATAATAAATTGGATTTGGTTTTTTCTTTTAAGGCCTGAATCATCGCACCATAGAGTTTGCGCGAACCATCACTGCCTTCACGATAATCACCAAGAACTAAAGAAGTACCGGCACTCACCGCGCTACCTGCACCCGCAGCGCCGCCAGTTAAATATCCTGCGGCAATATTTTTTAAACTAGAACCAAAGTTATCAAAGTTAATTAAGCCGATACCACTACTGATATCTCCCAACGCCCATTGCACACCGAGCTGATCGGTATCCGTGCCTTCAACTTCAATAATCGCCGCTTCGATCAGCACTTGCTGACGACGAATATCGAGCTGCTGAATCGCAGATTCAATTTCTCGCATGAGCTGCGGATCTGCTTTTACAATCAGTGCATTTTGTGTTGCATCAGCAATAATACTCACGCCATTGGCGTTAAAACTTGAGATACCGTTTTGCGTATTATTGGAAGAGTTATTGCTGTTGAGGTTAATGCCAGAACTGGTGTTGTTTTGTGAACTGAATGACTGTGAATTTGAACTGTTACTATCATTCATTAAACTGTTCATCGTGCTGCTATTTGAGCTATTCGATGAATTCGTACTCGAAACGGCCTGCCCCGTGACCAAGCCTTGTAAGATTTCCGACAAGTTTTTTGCACTTGCATACTTTAGACGAAAAACTTTCAATCCACCCAATCGATCTGCCGCAGGCACATCTAAGGTCTCAATAATCTTACGAATACGCTTACGTGTCGCTGTATCACCTTTAATGATAATACGATTGGTTCGATTGTCCGCAATAATACGAATTCGTGAACCTTTCGGGTCTTTTGATGCGCCGGTCGAACTCATCGACTCTAACAGCCCAATCATTTCTTCGGCCTGACTCGATTGCAGCGTCACGGCTTCGATATCATTTTGACCCGTTCCATCTAAATTACGAATAATCGTTTCGAGCTGGTAAATATTACTAGCACGGTCTGAGACGATCAGCGCATTGGTCCCCGCCACTGCTGACAAATGTGCAAATTGCGGCATCAGTGGACGTAGGGCTGGAATTAAGTCGTTGGCATTGGTGTTATCAAGCCAAATTACTCGGGTGACAATTTGGTCTCCAGACGCACGGTGGCGCGCATCATAAGCAATGCCCGAGCTTTTTACATTACTGTCTGGAACCAGTTTAATGGTGTTGCCCGATGGAATCGCCACCACGCCATTGACATTCAATACACCGAGAAACAGGTCATAGACTTCATTTTTATTTAAAGGCTTATTGGAAATAACCGTTACATTTCCTCGTACCCGTGGATCAACTGCAAAATTTTTCCCCGTGATATCTGCGACTTCATTAATGAATGCCGTAAGATCTGCATCACGTAAATTGATTTTCCATGTTTGTGCATAACTTGCTGTGCTGACCATAGCAACCAAGGGCACCATGGCATAGGCAGCTAAAGTTGAACGGTTATTATTAAATAAAGCCATATACGCCTGTGTTTCCTAACCCTATAAAGTGATGAAACATCACTAAAAATCCTGTTGTATGGTCATCACTTGATCACCACGTTTGACTTCAAGTTTCACCTGCCCTTCACGGCGGGCTTGTTCTAATAATTGCGCCTCAGATTGTCCTGCACCGACTGCCTGCCCATTTAAAGACATGATGCGGTCACCCGGTTGCAAACCCAATTTATTTCTCAAGGCAGCAGGTGTTCGATTTGAAATCTCAAACCCACCATTACCTGATGGATTCACCCCCATTTCCTGCAGATATTGCTCACGATTTTCTGTCATGCGTTGTACGGCCTGACCAATCGCGGACTGCGTCGTGCCTTGCCCTGAATTTGCAGGATTAGCTGCATTTTGCATGCTGTTATTTTGCAAAGATCCGCCTGATGTTGCATTGGCTGTAGGGACAATCGGTTGATCTAATCCGTTTTCAATACCTTGGAACGCTAATTCACGCCGTGCACCATTACCCTGCGTTAAAATCACCTTATCCCAATAAACTTCAGCCAGTTGATATGATGAACCTTGAATGGTTTCTCCAACCAAGTAGCGATCTGAACTCTCATTGACCTTAATCACTGCCGACGAGTAGCGACTTGGCTGTCCAACCACCACACCTTGTAACACCATATTTAACTGCGCGTCAGCTGCTGAACTGCGGTTTTCCTGAAACAAGGCAAAAGAGCTAATATTAGGAACTTGCGTTTGCTGTGAACCCAATTCAACTCGGTCTAACTGCATGGCTTGTGGCGGTGCAATCAATAACCAAAATAAAGCGGCTAACTTCCAGCACAGGTACAAAATTATTAAAGCCAAGACCACAGGTGCAAGTCGATCTGTTTGCTTCCAATTGATCTCGCGGATTTTTTCGAAATAGTCAGCCATCAGTTCACCCCACTCAATAGAGGTTGACGCGAACTAATCACATACGTATCTAATCCTGCCTTACCTTCATAGGAAGCAACATTCATCAAAAAGCGCTGGGTTAATTGCACATCCAACATGAGGTCTGGCTCAAGTGATAAATTCATCATCTTTTGTTCGCGTTGATCTCGAACATCAATCGACAATTTGCCATTATCGTCTTTTAATTGAGCCAACATGGCAGGCACATTCATTGACTCTTGACGCTGTGCAAAGCTAAATGATAAATCCCCACCTGCCCACTGTATCTCGCCTGATGAACGACTAAATCCCTGTTGTGGCTTATATTTAAACTGCACATCTTTTAATTGAATGGCATTCATTGGCCATTGCCAATCGGCAAAACTTTTTAAGGTTTCAGGAGCAATTTGACCCTCTAAGTTTTTAATACTAATACTTTTACCAAAACCATACCCCATCACACCTTGTAGTTTGGTATTGCCACTATGAATTTCAACATTTGCACCCAAGCGTAATAAAATCAAATCCCACGGGCGTGTGTTCCAGTTTAACGAGCCTTTCAAATTTCCTCGTGTCCAATCTGCTTGCCCATGCCAAATATTGCCACTGACGTTATGTAGCATTTGGTTATTTTTATAAAACTTTGTAATGAGCCACGCTGCTGGCACTTGCAGCATAACGAAAATTAAAAAACTGATCGCAGCAAAAATGAGCCACCGAATATTATTAGTTTTATTGATCATCCCACCACAACCGATCCATCAATTTTTTTCCATCATTTAAACATTTTTCTTTATAGACACATTATGCATACTTTTTCTGCATAGCCAATTCAAAGAGATAAAAAAACCAGGCATTTGCCTGGTTTAATTATCCTGAACTCAGGATATGACGATTTCATGAATTGTTCTTAAATTAAGAAGTCTTCTAGTTTCGCGCCTTTTTCTAACTCAGCCACTAACCAACGTGGTTGTTTACCACGACCAGTCCACGTGTCATCTGCATTGGTTTTGCTACGGTAACGTGGCTCAACCGCTTTACGCGTTGATTTTTTACGTTTGCTTAAACCAAATTCAAGAATTTGTTCAACGCTTAAATCTAAATTTTCTGCAATTTCAACAATACGGTTATACGCATCTTCAATCGCTTGATCTTTTTTAGATGCAATCAGTGCTTCAGCTTCTACTTGAAGCTTCTTTAACTCTTCAACTGATAAATTACTAATATCAGGCATAATCTTTAACTCCGAAATTTCATTTTAATAATGCTTATGAAAACTCGCTCATAATATTATAATAAAATTTTTATTCAATAAATAATTTTCATTTTACTACAATATTTTAACACGACTCCTTAAAATATATAAAGTTAAATTGTATTTAAATATTATTTCCCACTGAATTTTCTAAGGCTTTTATTTTGGTTTTAATATTTTCTGGAATAGAGGTTTTTTGCAGGGTCATTTTATCCACGCACACAATAACCGCATCGCCTGTTGCAACGATTTTTTGTTGCTGTTCACTCCATAATATATAACCCATACGAAATGCACTATTTCTTAATTCTTCAACGCGCGTTGCCACTTTTAAAATATCAGGATAAACCACGGGGCTTAAATATTTACACTGGCTTGAAGCAACAACCGTAACCACAGACTGATTAAATATATCCAACTGATCTAAATAACCAATCCGCGCACTTTCCATATAACGATAATAATGCACGTTATTTACATGACCAAAAGCATCCATATCCCCCCAAGCTACGTGTTGAGTATGAATCAATGAATATTGAGCTAAATTTTCTTGCATATTATGTCCTTATATTCGAATTTCCATAAAATTAGCATTATTTTCAAATATTAAATTTAATTGTTTGGTCAAATATTCCTGCTGATTTAAAGCTGACTTGATACGTAAATAACTCATTAATACATCATCTGGATATAATTCTAATAATGCATCCGCCTCAGCTTGGCGTTCTGTCGCTTGGTAAATATTCCATTTTGCAAAACTAAAAACAGGCAGCGCAGGATACTTTTCTTCCCAACGTTGAATCTGCTGTTCTACAGCCACATAGTCAGGGTTTTGCTTCAGCATTTTTTGCTGGAACCACAAAAAGAACACTTCTTTGTTAAATTGCTGTTCCAGTAAATGAATAGCCAATTGCTCATGTTCCTGACTCATCTCTGGCACACGAGACAAGACTTTTAACCAAAGCACTTTGACCACATATTTACGCTCTGTGATTTGATTTTGCAAATCCAAATAACGCTGCTTTAGGTGCTGTAAGTCATCGACATCTGCTTGATCAAATGCAGATAATAGTTGCTCCAACCAAGCTTGTTTTGTCAGCTCATCTAAGTGCCCATAACGTGTCGAACGCAAATACAACCAAGGAAACTGCAACGCAAACATGCCCCATAGCGTGGTTAAACGCTGCTCATAGGCCGTGCTGACTTTTTGCAACCATGGCGATAATTCATGTTGATTCAAAAATTCGAGATGCGTTAAAGCCTTTTCACCCTGTTGTTGAGACAAATAAATTTCAATCCGTTGCAATTCTGCAAGCTCAAAAGCCATTGGGTTGGTCTGAGTTAATGCATTTAATGCTGTTTCATATTGTTGCTGAATCCAATATAAACGCGCATCGATCACCCCTTTTAATAATCCAGACTCAGTAAAAGCTTGCTGAATAAAGTTTTTTTGATCTTGCGCAGCATTTAAAAGCCAAATGACAGCCAATTGCTCATAGGGATGTAGTTTATTAAAACTAAAGACCGTTTCAGATTTACGTTGTTCTCGACTTAAATAGCGTTTAACCGCATACCAAAGCATTTGCACGACTAAACTCAGTAATGCTAGCAATAATGCTAAAAACCAAATATTGGATTGAACTTGCCATTCACGCCAGTATAAATACACATAACCTGCACCATGTCCAAAACTCAGCAAACTAATAATGGCGACAACCAATAAACTAATAAATAAATAGGCCAATAAAATATGTTTCATAGTCGATTATCCTATGAGTGCCCGAGTATTTAATAGCGGTACAGAAATAACCGGAATGTCCTTTAATTGTTCTAGACGTTGGCGTATCGGTTTTAATGAAGCATCTGGCAATTGCTGCATAATTTGCATAATTTCAGTGATTTCTTGTTGAAATTGAGGATATTGTCCTTGATTTAAAACTTGCTGAGCCAAAATTAAACGTAACTGCATTTCTTTTAATACCAAGCTACGCTGCATTAATACGGGACTCGGTTGTTCGACTGATTCGACTTGAATCCATTTTTGCCAAAAAGAAAGACCTTTTTGCTGCTCTTTTGAACTATAGGGCTTTAATATTTCTTTTTCTAACAATTGATCGATGGATTGCAGGGTATTTTTCACTTTATCAGATTGCAACTGACGCTCTGTCACATATTGCTTTAAGGTCTCACGGTCTTTTTGAATCACCTGATGCAAACTCATACGCAGTGCAGGTGCCAAGCTCAACTGATCTAATTGTTGGTCTAATTGGTTTAATTTTTCTAAAGCGACAGCAAATTGTTGTTGCTGCATGGCAAATTCAACCAAATCAAGTTGCTGGCCCACAACCATCATTGGCTCAATACTATGGGTCGCCTCAGCAGCAATCGAAGCATTCGATGTCGTTGCAGCCGACATCTCGGTCGTTGTGCCATTCAACCGGCGTTTCAAAGCCACGACCTGATCATTCAAACCTGCATTGCGCTGTTGCAATAAAGTTTGTTGTTGCATCAGTTCGGTTTGTTGAGCATTGACTTGAAATAGGTCAAAACTGAGTTTAGCCAACCAAAGTACGGCGACAATGACCACGACGACAAACAACTTCTTCATGTATTTCCCTGCACGACCTGCACATGCTGCAATATGTGTGTCGCGTTTAAATCTTCGAGTTGAATAATTTTAAAATCTTTGTTCAGTGTTATACGACTTTGCTCAAGTAGCTCGAACAACCTTACACCTAAAACTAAAAAATGTGCATGACTCAGCACTGATAAATGCGACTGAATCAAGTCAAGCCAATTGAGCCAACTGGCCTCACTGGTGATCAACATACAATACGGAGATGACAACTGATGTTCAGAAATGAGTGTTTTTACTTTTTGAGTGGTCTCTTCCGGTAGATGGCGTTCGTATAGCACAAAATTAAG
Source organism: Acinetobacter sp. YH12069 (assembly GCF_013419675.1). Taxonomy (NCBI): domain Bacteria; kingdom Pseudomonadati; phylum Pseudomonadota; class Gammaproteobacteria; order Moraxellales; family Moraxellaceae; genus Acinetobacter; species Acinetobacter sp. YH12069. The sequence continues at coordinate 89,428 of NZ_VOZS01000011.1, forward strand.
AATCTGAATGCCACGTGCTAGCAACTGCTGCATCATAAATTGACGACCACCTTCACCGCGCCAAAATGCAACGCAAGCCCCGGCCTCCAATTGTTCTAAATGGCTTAAAGTGAGCATTCCCTCCGAAGTTTCCACCTGCGGTACGACACTGCGAATACCATAATCAGCTAACTTTGCTGCGGTTGCGTCACCGACTGCAACCCATTGCATATGTTCGAGCTGATCAAGTGAAATGCCTGCCTTACGCAAACCTTGCATACCAAAGGTGACCGCAGAGGGGCTGACCACAACCAATACATCCGCAGCACTCAACTGGGCATAGCACCCCACTAATGCTTCTGACCATGCCCGTGGCTTGAGCTCAAGTAATGGAAGCTCGACCACAGCGACACCCGCAGATTGCAGCGTCAAACTAAGCCGCGCTGCACGATCTGTCGGACGTGTATTGATAAAAAGCATGTATTAATACAGTGCCTTTAAAATTTCACCTGCACCTTGGGCTAACAAGTCTTGTGCCAATTTAACGCCCAACTGTTCAGCCTGTTCGGGAAGGCCTACTTGCTGTGCTTTCAACAAGGTTTGACCATCAACACTACCGACACGACCTTCCAAATGAATCTGACCATTTTCTAAGGTTGCATACCCAGCAATCGGCACTTGGCAGCCACCTTCTAGATATGCATTAAAAGCACGTTCTGCGCGTACACAAGCATTGGTCTCTGCGTGCATTAAGGGCAAAATTAAATCCAATACAGCTTGATCTTGGCTACGACATTCTATGCCCAATGCACCTTGTCCAACTGCAGGTAAACTCACAACAGGCTCAAGAGTATGACGAATACGCCCTGCTAAGCCCAGACGCTTCAGCCCTGCACTCGCCAAAATAATCGCATCATAGTTGCCTGCATCAAGTTTAGATAAACGCGTACCCACATTGCCACGCAGATCAATAATCTCAAGATCAGGACGTTGTTTTAAAATTTGGCATTTGCGGCGCAAGCTCGATGTCCCTACCTTCGCACCTTGTGGTAAATCATCAAAACTGTTATAGGTATTTGAAACGAAAGCATCTAATGGATCTTCACGCTCACAAATCACGGCCAAGCTTAAACCTTCAGGCAATGCCATCGGCACATCTTTCATCGAATGAACTGCCAAGTCTGCACGACCATCCAACAACGCCGCTTCTAATTCTTTCACAAATAATCCTTTCCCCCCAATTTTGGCTAAAGGGGTATCTAGAATCTTGTCACCTTGGGTCACAAAAGTCACCAACTCAACTTTCAAATTTGCATGAAGTGCTTCTAAGCGTGCACGAATATGTTCCGCCTGCCAAAGTGCAAGCGGGCTTTGTCGAGTTGCGATCTTAAGGATATTCATAAATTTTAAAATACAGTCTATAGGGCTATTATTCTAAACTTAACTTGCTCAGTTGAAAATGCAAGCTTAATTCGCAATGTGCTTTAACCCTTGCCCTATAATTTTTGTATTCGCTCGCGTAAATTCGGTAAATGCCGACGGCTGACCGCCAAGCGCTCGTCTAAATCTCGACAACGCACTTGATATTGCCCTGAGCTTACAACCTCTAAACCATCTAAAAAGCTCACAGACACCAAGGCATTGCGATGAATGCGTATAAAACGATCACCAAATTCATGCTCTAAATCTTTCAGCGTTTCATCAATGAGTACGCTGCCATTTTTGTGCCGAACAGTGACATATTTCTGATCTGCAAGAAAATAGTAAATATTTTCCACAGGTACCAACTCTACACCACGATAGGTCTTTGCCGCGATTTGATGGCGGCTAATTTTAATTTCGTCCATATTTTCTTTTTGTTTTATCGTGCTCAATTGAGCTTGGGTTAATTTAGTTAAATGATCTAAAACCTGCTGCAATTCCTGTTGCATAACTGGTTTTAGTAAATATCCCTCTGCATTCGATTTAAATGCATCAAGTGCATGATGATCATATGCAGTGCAAAAAATAATAGCGGGCATGGGGTCTAATTCACGCAACAATTTCGCGCAAGTCAACCCATCCATTTCAGGCATTTGTATATCTAGTAAGATGACATCAGGCTCGAGGCTTTGAGCCAAGTCAATCGCTTGTTGACCATGTGAAGCTTTCGCAACCACCTGATGTCCAAGTTGAGTGACTAAACGTGACAATCGCTCTACTGCTAGAGGCTCATCATCACAGATTAGGATGTCCATTTCTCCTCCTTATCTCGTTAACGTCATTTATTTTTATTGGTCAACTGAGATTTCTATTTATATTGATATTGCACCACAGTCGTATACATTCCCTCGCCTGCGTAGGTTTGAAAAGTGACATGCTGACCATAATATGCCTCAAGTCGCTGTTTCACGTTTTCGATGGCAATACCATTCCCCTGACGTAATTTAATTGTATCCTGTGTATAAGGATTTGTAATAACGATATTAATTTGATTTTGTAATATTTCAATCAATATATTTATCGTACTCTTTGTCAAAATCTTTTCAACTCCATGAAAAATACTATTTTCTAACAAAGGTTGTAAAGTTAATAGTGGAATTTGTACTTGCGCGTATTGGTCAATGTCAGCCAGTTTCCACTCCACATTGAGCCGATCACCCAATCGCATTTGTTCGATGGCCAAATAACGCTGACACAGATCAATCTCATCTTTAAGACTCACCAACTTCAATTCTTGAAAACTCGCACGGAACAAACGCGATAAATTCAGCAGCATTTGCTCCGCTTTATCTGGGTCAATCGCAATCAAGCTAATCACATTGTTTAAGCTATTAAATAAAAAATGCGGATGAATCCGAGCTTGCATCGCCTGAATACGTGAGTTTAATTCACTATGATGTTGTCGCCCCCACTGTTCTCTTAAATATAAATATCGAAAACAAAATGCCCCAAGCAACACCCCATAGCTCAGATTTAAAACCACACCAGCAGTTAAAATGTCTGCATTCAAACCAGCTAAACTGAAATTTTCACCCAAATAGATCAAAACATTTAAAATTAAGGTGGTGAACAACACCAAAGCTTGCAATAAAACAAACCCGCTAAACATGAGCATTTTCATGCTCAAACCACGCGTCTTACTCTGCAATAGCTCTGAAAATGCAGCAAATGCCAATAAAATCCAGTTAATAAACAACACATGCTGCATGACACTGGAAACACTTAAGGCTTGCCACGAATGAGCTTGTGCCAAAGCCAAGACCAACGCCACGATATTGCCCGCAAGAAAAAGCTCCCACAGATAGTGCCAACGGCCCATTTTTCCTGAAAATACAGAAATTGTCATAGACCTAAACCCTGTCTAAAAGTTTGATCAACTTGCCCTTCGGCAACTGGGTTCGAATTTGCTATACTCTTGCTCAGTTCTATGCTTTTTATCTTATTGAGCCGACATGACCACATCTTCTAATTCCTCAAATCCGTCACAAGCCCAAACTTCAGGCATGTGGGGCGGTCGTTTTTCCGAAGCTACTGACGCTTTTGTTGCTGAATTTACAGCATCTGTACAGTTTGACCAACGCTTTTATAAACAAGATATTGCAGGTTCAATTGCACATGCAACCATGCTTGCAAAAGTTGGCGTTCTAACTGAACAAGAGCGTGACGATATTATTAATGGCTTAAACACCATTAAAGCAGAAATTGAAGCGGGTAACTTCGAATGGCGCATTGACCTAGAAGATGTGCACATGAATATTGAGTCACGCTTGACTCAACGTATCGGTATTACAGGTAAAAAACTACACACCGGTCGTAGTCGTAATGACCAAGTTGCAACCGATATCCGTCTGTATGTTCGCGACGAAATCGATGCGATTTTAGAATTATTGAAAAAATTACAAAAAGGCATCCTAGGCTTAGCGGCGAAAAATACCAATACCATCATGCCGGGCTTCACGCATTTACAAACTGCACAACCAGTGACTTTTGGTCACCATTTAATGGCATGGTTTGAAATGTTAGTACGTGATTCAGAGCGTTTAATTGACTGCCGTAAACGTACCAACCGTATGCCTTTAGGTTCTGCTGCACTTGCAGGAACAACTTACCCGATCGACCGCGCATTCACTGCAGAATTACTAGGTTTTGAAGCTGTCGCTGAAAACTCTTTAGACGCCGTATCTGACCGTGATTTTGGTATTGAATTCAATGCGGCAGCATCACTCATCATGATGCATTTATCACGCATGTCAGAAGAAATGATTCTTTGGACATCGGCTCAGTTCAAATTTGTGAACATTCCTGACCGTTTCTGCACTGGCTCTTCAATCATGCCGCAAAAGAAAAACCCAGACGTTCCTGAGTTGATTCGTGGTAAAACTGGTCGTGTATATGGTGACTTGATGAGCCTATTGACCCTAATGAAAGGTCAACCTTTGGCATACAACAAAGACAACCAAGAAGATAAAGAACCACTATTCGATGCAATTGATACTGTTCGTGGCTCACTCATGGCATTTGCCGATATGATCCCTGCACTAGTGCCAAACATTGACATCATGCGTGAAGCAGCGCTGCGTGGCTTCTCAACTGCAACTGACCTTGCCGACTACCTCGTTAAAAATGGCGTGGCATTCCGTGATGCACATGAGATTGTGGGTAAAGCAGTTGCTCTCGGTGTTCAAGAAGGCAAAGATCTTTCAGAATTAACCCTTGAGCAACTTCAACAGTTCTCTGACTTGATTCAGGCCGATGTCTTCGAAAAAGCATTAACACTTGAAGCATCTGTCAATGCACGTAACCACATTGGTGGTACTGCACCTGCTCAAGTTGAAGCAGCAATTGAACGCGCACACGCACGTTTAGAAAAACTTTACGCATAACTTTTTCAAGTTAAATGGAGTATTGATATGTCTCGACAAGTGTTTTGCCGTAAATATCAGGCTGAAATGGAAGGTTTAGACTTTGCACCATTCCCGGGTGCGAAGGGACAAGAATTGTTTGATACTGTATCTAAACAAGCTTGGCAAGAATGGCTAAAACACCAAACGACGTTGATCAATGAAAAACGTTTAAACGTGTTTGAAGCTGACGCGAAAAAGTTCCTTGAAGAGCAACGTGAAAAATTCTTCAGCAATGATGAATCTTTAGAAAAAGCCGAAGGCCTAAAGCCTGAGTAAAACTTAAAGCGTTGCTTTAAGTTTTACGCAAGACAAGCGAAGCGCGTAGTTTCAAATGTCATGAAGGAGTCCCAAAGGGGCTCCTATTTTTATACTCCGCCACGCCGCAAGACAAGCAGTTATGCTGCACGTAGGCTTTAATTGAAAAGAATCTCTAATCTTGTGGATTCTTTTTTATTGCTCTAAAAATTACGCAAGACAAGCGAAGCGCGTAGTTTCAAATGTCATAAAAGAGTCCAAAGGGGCTCCTTTTATAAATTTAGAAGCACTGTTATTTTCACAAAACAAAGATGACGTCTGTGTAAGCTTTCATTGAGAAATGATCTTTATCATTGCTGAAAAATCTTTTATCCATTGATCAATTTTATTTAAACTTAAATAGATGAATCTATTATTTAAATAATGTTAATTGTATTTTTATCATCACATATATCGATTTTTATCGTTTAAATCCAAACAAAACCTACCAAAGTTATCGGCCAATTTGTATCAAAAATTCTTAATGTAAATTTGTGATACATTTCTCAATAAAACACAACATTACACTACAAGAAACTCCATGTATTTCTAAAATGGCTTTCCTATAATAGCAATCAAGGAGATGGAAACATCTTCCATAATAGCGATAAGTAACCCCGATTTTCCTTCCCAGATTTCCCCCAAAATCTGGGAATTTTTTTATCCAAAATTTGCGCCAACGTCTCACATTTAACGTCAAGCTCTAATCAAATGAAGCGCTGTTCAAACTAGTCAAACCCTCAATTTTTTTAAAAGCTCGGCAATAAAAAAGCCCCGATAACGGAGCTTTTCATAACTTACTTTTAAATCAAGGTTGTTTTAAATACGGCCATGCGGCTTTCAAATATATAAACATCGACCATAACGTTAAAACAACAGCTGTATAGAGCAATCCATAGGCCAACATTTCTAGGGGCTGCCAATTCAGCAAGAACACTGAAATCGCAATCATCTGAAATGCTGTTTTATATTTACCAACGGTTGAAACCGCAACACTGGTACGTGCGCCTAATTCAGCCATCCACTCACGTAGCGCAGACACCGTGATTTCACGTGAAATAATCACAATCGCTGCAAAGGCCATCGAAATGGTTGGTTGCCATTGCACCAAGACGATCAAGGCTGTTGCGACCATCAGTTTATCTGCAACAGGATCGAGAAAACGTCCAAATGCTGAAGTCTGATTTAAACTTCTCGCAAGATAGCCATCAAACCAGTCAGTGACAGCTGCGATCACAAAAATAGCGGTCAGCAATATATGACGTGACATGCTTGCAGCATGCTCACCCACCCCCATTGCAGGTGGCCAATACGCCACCAACAAAAACACAGGAATTAAAGCAATTCGTGCCAATGTTAAAATATTAGGAATATTCAGGATTCGACCTGTTGTCATAGACACCCCAGTTTTCCCCTCATGCACGATGAAAATGCAGAATAATTTGAGGATTTATCCATCGTTAGTTGCACTCACTTTATACGAAATGCCCCGCAGTGTCACTAGGCAAACACCGTAACAGTCTGTCGCGCAATCGCAATCAACTGGTCATTTTCATCCCATAAATGCGCATATTCCGTGGCGTAGCCATCCGCTGCATAGTCGGTAAATACTTTATATTTAAACCAATTATGCAAGCTTGATTGCAAAGGATGCACGTAGGTTAATGTCCACGTTAAAGAACTCGCAGGTGCCATGGTTTTGTACATAGGCAGCACGCCGGGCGGCCACATATCCATCGAGACCAGTAAATCAGCGACGGTCATCTTACGGTTATCATGGCGTTCTGGATTAAAACGCATCCAACCACTAAAGTCAGGCTTTTTGCTTGCAGTACACGGATACTGCCCATCTACCCAGGCCAAATCCATTTGCTGAAAACACTGTGGTGCAAGTGGATGATGTTCGGCGATCTTTAAACTGCTCACTTCAGGGAAATCGGGTGCTTGACGTTCCTGATTGACGGCAATAGTTGATTCACGTGGAACACCAAAACTCGCCAATAAAATGCTTTGTACTGCATCATCTTGCCAAAGTCGAACTTCGATGGTGGTGACGGATTTGCCCTGTCTTAAAATTTCAGTACTTAAACGCATGGGCGCCAATTGTACTGGCCCAACAAAGGTCACATTACAACTGAGTAAACGTCGCTGCGGATCGGCAATGGTAGCAACGGCTTTGTGCATCATCATGCCTGCCACTAAGCCGCCATAGATCGTACGTCCTTGCAACCATCCTTCTGGAATCTCAACCCATTCATTGTGTTCAATATGTTGATACAACTGTGCGAGTGACATCATCATCCCTGATCATATTTTTGATTTTTATATCATTGTATAAAAATCAAATGATGTGAATGATCAGTGACTCATGCGTCAATGAGCATTTTGGCAAATTCAGACTTGATGCGTCATCGATTGGGCTTAGTTCGCGCTATTCATGCAGGATTTTATAAATGGTGCGCGCCATCACATCGCCTAATCCCGGTACAAGTTTTAAATCATTTTCCGAAGCTTTGAGTACCCCCTGAATGCCACCAAAATGGGTCAACAGATCCCGACGACGTTTTGGCCCTAAGCCCGGAATCACCTCAAGTACCGATGAGCCACGCTTTTTATCTCGTTTCGCTCGGTGTTTGGTAATGGCAAATCGGTGGGCTTCATCACGAACCTGTTGAATCAAATGCAGGGCTTTATGGTCTTCGGGCAATTGGATTTTTTCACCATCGGTAAAGTGCAAGGTTTCCAGACCCGGTTTACGCCCCTCACCTTTGGACACCCCGACCATAAAGGCATCGAGCTCGAGTTCTTGCATGACTTCCATCGCCATGTGTAATTGACCTTTACCCCCATCGATTAACAACAAATCGGGCAACATATGCTTTTTATAGCGGCGGGTCAGCGCTTGACGCATGGCAGCATAATCATCGCCTTCGGTAATGTCATTGATGGAAAATTGGCGATAGTCGCGCTTTCTTGCGCCACCCGCATCAAAGACCACACAAGACGCGATGGTTGCTTCACCCATGGTATGAGAAATATCAAAACACTCAATACTGTCAATCGGCCGCCCAACGACTTGCTCTAACTGATGAAAGCGCTCATTCAATTCAAAATGATCAGCCAGTTTACCTTTAATCGCATGTTGTACATTCATCTGTGCCAATTCTTGCCACTCTGCACGGGTTTCACGCACTTTATGTTTGATTTGAATCCGCTTTTCAAAGTGTTGGTACAACGCATCTTCCATGTCTTTACGATCTGGAATATCGACATTGATGATGAGTTCAGTTGGAATCTCATCTGCAACTTGAAAGTAGAAATTGGCAATGAAGTCCGAGAGCATTTGACCTAGATCATCACCCTGCATATCAGGGAAATAACTCTTTCCGCCGAGCATTTTGCCATTGCGCACATGCATGATTTGCACACAGGTCACACCGGCTTGATAAGCAATGGCAATGATATCAGCCTCACCTTTGACTTTATAAATCGCTTGCTGAGTTTGCACATCACGCAGCAGCGCCATACGATCACGATAAAACACCGCTTTTTCAAACTCGAGTGCTTCGGCCGCAGCTTCCATTTTCCCAATCAGCTCTTGATTAAGCTCTTTAGTGTCGCCTTGTAAGAAACGAATCGAGTTATTGACATCTTCTTTATAATCTTCGGGTGAGATCAACCCCACACAAGGCGCGGAACAACGTTTAATTTGGTATTGCAGGCATGGTCGTTTGCGCTGTGAAAAATAGCTATTTTCACACTGACGCACATTAAACAGTTTTTGCAGCACCACCAAAGTATCACGCGCGTTATAAGCACTCGGATAAGGCCCGAAAAACTTACCGGCCTGATGCTTCGCTTTGCCTCGCCCTGCAGCAATTCGTGGATAGGGTTTATCGGCTGAAATAAAAATATAGACATAAGATTTGTCGTCTCGCAGCATGATGTTATACGGCGGACGATGGAGCTTAATCAGGTTTTGTTCGAGCAATAGGGCTTCCGTTTCAGAACGCACCACCAAGCTTTCAATGTCATAAATACGGGCGACCAAGGCTTGCGTCTTGGGATGCTCAATGGTTTTGACAAAATAACTCGACACACGATTTTTTAAATTCTTTGCTTTACCCACATACAGCAACTCACCGTCTTTACCCAACATGCGGTAAACACCGGGTAGAGTCGTCATATTGGCAAGAATTTTTTCAATATGTTCGCGTGCGTTTTCGTTCACTTTTGCCTTGTTCCATCATCGATATTGCTCTTTGACATGATGTGATGCTTTTACCTGCATTTTCAAGCAATCCCGCAAATTTATTGTTGCTCATAGCAATGATCTGATTGCTAAAAGCTATTAATGCAAAATTCTAAATTTGCTATGCTCAAAACATCCCGCTTTAGGAACATGATGCATGACGAACGCCAATCCCGCCATCCATGTCGTACACCCGACAACTTCGACGCAGAGCACTGCTGAAAAAAACCGTTTGATGGGTAAGCCGCGTTTTCATTTTGAACCGCATGACGTTATGCAACGCTTAAAGCAACGGATCATTGGACAAGAAGCAGCATTAGACGAAATTGAAAAAATGCTGCATGTGGTCAAGGCTGATTTTTCCAGTCCTGAACGACCGCTCTCCGTAACATTAATGCTTGGACCGACAGGTGTTGGTAAAACCGAAACTGTGCGTTTAATCAGTGAAGTGATTTATGGCCGACCTGATGCCTTTTGCCGTATTGATATGAACACGCTCGCACAGGAACATTATGCGGCTGCCATTACTGGTGCGCCTCCGGGCTATGTCGGTTCTAAAGAAGGCCATAGTTTATTTGATGAAGTTGCCATTGCAGGTAGTCATACCCGACCGGGCATCGTGCTTTTTGATGAACTGGAAAAAGCGTCAACCGAAGTGCTTCGCGGCTTAATGAATGTGCTAGATAGCGGAAAATTAACCCTAACCTCGGGTACAAAAACAATCGACTTTCGTAATTGTATGATCTTTATGACCAGCAATGTAGGTGCACAAGCGGCACAGCAATATCTAGATAAGTTAAATTTTTTACCCGAAAAAATACAGAAGATTTGTCTCAAACGCGTGCCGGTCAGCAGCATTATTGAAAAAGTCATGCAACGTAAATTCGACCCTGAATTTATTAACCGTATTGACCGTGTACTGCAATATCAACCCGTTCAAGATGATGCCTTGCCCCGTTTGGTGGAGATTGAACTGGAAAAGCTTAATCAACGCCTACAACATCAAAAACGCAGTATCAAACTCACAGATGCAGCCAAAGCACATTTTTATCAGAACCATGATATTCGTTATGGCGCACGACATTTAGCACGAAAAATGCGGGTCGAGCTTGAGCCTATTTTGGCGGTGTATTTTTTGAATCATCCCGAACAAACTAAAATACACCTAGATGCACAACTTGGACAATTGGTTATTATTAAATAATTCACTGGTCTTTAAAAGGCATGCTCAAATACCTTTATTCAGCATTCTTATATTTATTGGATTGGAACACCAATCGCTTTAGCAAAAGCTTGCGGATCTTTCGGTGAAACCATGACAAATTTGGTTTTGCCATCTCGAAGATATTCGATTTTTAACCGTTTAATGGAAAACGCAGGTGCCGCAGACAAATCCTGACTTGCACTGATGCGTTGGATATCCTGCAAAGGAATTTGCCAACGTAGAAACATGCTACGGATATTTAATTCTGTTGCGGAAATTTGATAACGTGTATTGAGTATTGGCCACCACAGCAGTAATACCGTCAAAATATACACCGCGGTATGAAGAGGGTATTGTTGCATCGTGCCTTTGGCTTGCATGGTGAGTAATAATTGAATGAGTAAACCGCTCATACAAACAATAAACGCCACCACCCACCAATCTTTTTTTGAACGAAAAACTTGCATCTTATCCCCCATCAACTGCTTTTATTCTATACAAGATTTTGCAGGATGCATCTGCTATTTCAGCTTTATTTTTGCAGGAAATAAGCGTATTTATCACATTATTTTCAAGAATATGGAGATCTATCTAGCTCAAGTTTCGCTATTCATCTATTGTTATTTTTGGCGTTCTTTACGCTCGGATCACGCTTCTTTCGACATGGGTTGTTCCTGCAAACGTTTATAATTCTTTTTCTCTTGATACATTTTGGCATCGGCTTGTTGTACCAAGCTCATGGCGTCTACATAGCCTTGCTGATGGTCTGTTTGGCACAGCCCAATACTTAAACTTAAGCCTGCTTCCATTTCAGCCACCGCTTCTAATAAACGCGGGATAAAACTCCCTTCCACATGCTTTTCACTGCAACCAGGCAAGACCAAACAAAATTCGTCTCCGCCATAACGGAAGCAATGATCATCTAAACGTGCAACCGACTTTATGGCCGCAGCAACCGTTTGTAGTACCTGATCTCCACGTGGATGACCTTGTTCATCATTGATCTTTTTAAAATCATTGATATCAATAAACACTACTGTCACAGGTTCATGATTACGCTGTGCTGTATATAAAATACTGGTCAATAAGGTCGATAAATGCCGGACATTTAACAGTCCTGTTAATGGATCGCGCTGTGAAAGTTCTTCCATTTCTTGTGCACGAAACTCTAGCGCATGCGCATACTGTTCCATTTTTTCACGGGAGATCTTCACCTCATTAATCAAACTCCACACATAGGTTTCCACCACCAATGTTGTATCGAACATAAAGAGTTTTTCCAAGGTGTTAATAATCCGCTGATATTGTTCGGTATCATTAAAGGTACGCTGAATTAAGCGAAACAACATGGTCTTTAGGGTATGCACCGCAGAGAGATACAATTTCGGCTCTACACCTATGCGCTTATGAACCAAACCAATCCGTAAACGGTTATTCACATAAGCGCTGTCATAGCGCCCAGAAAATAAGTCCAATAAATACTGATGCTGCGCGCGTTGCAAACGCTTCAAGGTATCAAGGTCACCAATCAAGGTGGCAATTTCTGGAATTGAGGTCTGATTTTCATAAAATTCCTCGACCATACTGTCGAGTATAGGCGCCACAATCCCACCAATCGAAGCCAGTTCCGCCAGCTCTAAATCAGTCAAGCCAAGCAACTGTTTACGTCGTTCTATATCTTGCATCGAAATATGCATTTGATGCATCAATGTTTGGTTGGTTGCTTTCATGAATCGGATCCCCTTCCCGCCAAATCCTTTCCTTCAGGCGTTTACACAGGGTTTCTATGCAGTAGGTCTGCAATGTTTCCACCGTTTTCACCTTTGGGTTTTGGCTATCATTGATGATGACGCTTTTCTTTCAGCTCAACGGTTTTGCATGGGCTTAAGTTCGGACGTCAACATCATATTCCTCGTCTATTGGCTCACTTTTTCTGGCTTATTCTGGTTCTGGCTTATTCTGGCTAACACTCTTTCTGCTTTTGCTGATTTGCTCTGCATGATTATTTTTATTCTGCTTGCACGATAACTGATATTTCGCTGACTGTCAGCATAAAAAAACGCCCCTAAGGGCGCATTTTTTCAATATTTATTCTACTTTTAAAATAAATATGGACGTACAAAAATCAGGAAGAACAGCCCCAACATCAGGAACCACTTTAAAAAGTAATACAGTGAACGATTGGTTTTTTTCAAGGCTTTGGCTTTTATGCGAATTTGATAGACATAGCCAAACACTTTATTTAAACCACCTGTTTTATCACCGCTTTCATTCGGTGAACTTGCAGCAGTCATGACATTTTTACCAAACCAATGGTTAAAAGCTTCCATCCACTTTGACTTTAATGGCCGTTCAACATCTGCAAAGAAAATGATCCGGTTCTGATCCGTTTTATTTTCAGCATAGTGAATATAAGTTTCATCAAACACCACACTCTCGCCGTCACGCCATGAGTACCGCTGACCATCGACATCAATAAAACAACGGTCATCATTGGGCGTCAGTAAGCCCAAGTGATAACGCAATGAACCTGCATAGGGGTCACGATGACGAACTAAACGACTGTCGGGCGCCAACTCAGTAAACATCGCGGCTTTAATAATGGGTAAATTTTTTAACAAGGCCGTAGTTTTTGGGCAAAGTTCAGCAGCCGAAGGATGAGCTGAGTCATACCATTTTAAATAAAAGCGTTTCCAACCTGTTTTAAAGAACGAGTTAAATCCAAGGTCATCATAAGTACTCGATGCTTTAATGCCCCCTTTTTCATACAAGGCCTTGGCTTCATCACGAATCATTTCCCAGTTTTCATCTAAGACTTTTAAATCTTTAAAATGCTGCGTGTCGATATAGGGTTGACTCGGCACTTTTGAAAACATGTACATGAGAAAATTGATCGGTGCGAGCAATGTCGAATGATCAAAAAACTGACGATAAAATGAATGACGGACTTTACCGCGTTGCTGGATATAAAACGCAGAAATGACAAAGACCGCCAGGATAATCCACTTAATCATATGAGGACCTGGTGCTAATAAGCATTGTGCTTAATGAAAAATTAACTTTTTTGAGAACGCGGCGAGTATAGCATAGTGCTCAGTGATGCCTAAATAAGCAGCATAGAACACTGTGTCTCAGCAAAGATGGATGACAATGTTAAAAGTGAATTGACTATTCTGCCGAAAAATACACTTGCTTTTTTCTTGAATTTTTCTTTCGCATCTCAATCTATAGCTTACATTTATAAAAAAATGTGAACTGAAACATAAGCTTCAACATATTTAATCAGAACGATAGCGTTTAAAGGCAGATCCGAAGGCTATTTCCAAAAGAAATTTTGATGACCCTAGCGTCACGGCTTGATACAACTTGTTATGTTCTTTTTAGATATAGTTATCGTAAGATTAGCGAGGCATAAAGTGTACGCAGGAACCGCGTACTCGCTTCACAACATCAACTTAGAAGTCCTCCAAAATAAAGGAGATCAGGCATGATCCACGCTGGCAATGCCATTACCGTCCAAATGCTTTCGGACGGAATTGCAGAATTCCGCTTTGACTTACAAGGTGAGTCGGTCAACAAATTTAACCGCGCAACAATTGAAGATTTTAAAGCTGCAATTGACGCTGTTAAAGCAAACGGTGACATCAAAGGTTTAATCGTTACTTCAGGTAAATCTACATTTATCGTGGGTGCAGATATCACTGAATTCGGTGAAAACTTCGCTCAAGGCGAACAAGCGATTGTGGATTGGGCATTGCCTGTTCACGACATCTTCAATGCGTTTGAAGATCTAAACGTTCCTAAAGTTGCTGCAATCAATGGTATGGCATTGGGCGGCGGTTTTGAAATGTGCTTAGTGTGTGACTATCGTGTGATGTCAGAAGCTGCACAAGTTGGCCTTCCAGAAATCAAACTGGGTATCTACCCTGGTTTTGGTGGTACGGTTCGTTTAAGCCGTGTGATTGGTATCGACAATGCGGTTGAATGGATGGCAATGGCTGCGCCGAAAAAGCCAGCTGCTGCGCTCAAAGACGGTGCTGTTGATGCAGTTGTTGCTGTAGACAAACTACAAGACGCTGCAATTGACCTTGTGAAACAAGCGATTGCTGGCCGTGTAGACTGGAAAGCAAAACGCCAAGAAAAATTAGATCCTGTTAAATTGAACATGCTTGAACAAATGATGGCATTCAATACAGCGAAAGGTGCAGTGCTTGCAAAAGCAAACCCTGCTCAATACCCAGCGCCAAAACTTCTTCTAGACTCATTACAAGCAGGTGCTAGCCTTCCACGTGATGAAGCATTGAAAATCGAAGCGCAAGGTTTTGCTAAAGCGGCTGTGACTCCACAAGCAGGTGCGTTAATTGGTTTATTCCTTAACGACCAAATTGTGAAGAAAACCTCGAAGAAATATGAAAAAGGTGCTCACCCTGTCAACCAAGCTGCTGTACTAGGCGCAGGTATCATGGGTGGTGGTATTGCTTACCAAGCGGCAAGCAAAGGCACACCAATCATCATGAAAGACATTGGTAACCCACAACTTGCTTTAGGTATGAAAGAAGCCAATGGCTTACTGACCAAACAAGTTGAACGTAAGAAAATGAAACCTGCACAAATGGGTGAAACTCTTGCGCGCATCCGTCCGACTTTAAGCTATGACGAGTTTAAAGAAGTGGACATCGTGATTGAAGCAGTAACAGAGAACCCGAAAGTAAAAGGTATTGTACTGGCTGAAACTGAGAAAAATGTTCGTGACAACACGATCATTGCTTCGAACACGTCAACAATTTCAATCACACGTTTGGCTGAAAACCTACAACGTCCTGAAAACTTTGTTGGTATGCACTTCTTTAACCCAGTTCACATGATGCCATTGGTTGAAGTGATCCGTGGTGAAAAGACGTCTGCTGAAGCGATTGCAACCACTGTAGTTCTTGCTCAGAAAATGGGTAAAACACCAATCGTTGTCAATGACTGCCCGGGCTTCTTGGTAAACCGCGTATTGTTCCCTTACTTCGGTGCATTTGACCTTCTACTGAAAGACGGAGCTGACTTCCAGCAAGTTGATAAAGTGATGGAAAAATTCGGCTGGCCAATGGGTCCTGCTTACCTCATCGACGTTGTGGGTATTGACACAGGCGTACACGGTGCGGAAGTAATGGCAGAAGGCTTCCCTGACCGCATGAAGCCAGACTACAAAGGCGCAACTTTAACCATGTACGAAAACAAACGTCTTGGTCAAAAGAATGACGTTGGTTTCTACAAATACGAACTTGACCGTAAAGGTAAGAAAGCCAAAGTGGTTGATCCAGTGGCTTACGAACTTGTGGCTTCTGTTGCAACTGCGGAAAAACGTGAATTTGACGCTCAAGAAATCATTGACCGTATGATGCTGACGTTCTGTAACGAAACTGTTCGTTGCCTAGAAGACAACATCGTAGCGACTGCTGCTGAAGCAGATATGGCGATGATCATGGGTGTAGGTTTCCCTCCATTCCGTGGTGGTCCATGCCGTTACATCGACCAAACAGGTGTCGCTGAATACGTAGCGCTTTGCGACAAATATGCGTATTTAGGTAAGGCTTATGAAGCGCCACAAATGTTGCGTGACATGGCTGCTAACAACAAAAAATTCTACGGTTAAGGAGCAACGTGAATGGCTACTTTAAATCCACGTGACGTTGTCATCGTTGATGGCGTACGTTCAGCAATGGGTAAAACCAAAAATGGTATGTTCCGTAACGTACGTGCTGACAGCTTATCTGCTGAATTAGTACGCGCGCTTGTTGCTCGTAACCAGTTTGATACCAATGAAGTTGAAGACGTAATCTGGGGCTGTGTAAACCAAACCCTAGAGCAAGGTATGAACATTGGTCGTAACATTGCATTGTTAGCAGACCTACCACGTACTGTTGCAGGTCAAACGGTTAACCGTCTTTGTGGTTCTTCTATGCAAGCAATCCACACAGCGGCTGCGCAAATTGCAACCAACCAAGGTGATATCTTCATCATTGGTGGTGTAGAGCACATGGGTCACGTTGGCATGATGCACGGCATCGACATCAACCCAGAAGCGTCTAAGCACTATGCAAAAGCGTCTAACATGATGGGCTTAACGGCTGAAATGTTAGGTCGTATGAACGGTATTTCTCGTGAAGAACAAGATGCGTTTGGTGTTGAATCACACCGCCGTGCTTGGGCTGCAACACAAGAAGGCCGTTTCAAAAATGAAATCGTGGGCATTGAAGGTCACGATGCAAATGGTTTCAAAATCCTGTGCGATATCGATGAAGTGATTCGTCCTGATGCAAACCTTGAAGCATTCCAATCTTTACGTCCAGTATTCGATCCGAAAGGCGGTACGGTAACTGCTGCAACATCTTCAGCTTTGTCTGACGGTGCTTCTGCAATGTTGCTGATGTCTGCTGAACGTGCTCAAGCTTTAGGTCTTAAGCCACGTGCTGTGATTCGCTCTATGGCAGTTGCAGGCTGTGATGCTGCGATCATGGGTTATGGTCCTGTACCAGCAACTCAAAAAGCGCTTAAACGTGCTGGCTTGTCTATCGCAGACATCCAAACGTTTGAATTGAACGAAGCGTTCGCTGCGCAAGGTTTGTCTGTTCTTAAAGGCTTAGGCATTTATGACCAACAAGACCGTGTGAACTTGAACGGTGGTGCGATTGCATTGGGTCACCCATTGGGTTGTTCTGGTGCGCGTATCACAACGACTTTGCTGAACGTGATGGAACAGCAAGATACACAAATCGGTCTTGCGACCATGTGTATTGGCCTAGGTCAAGGTATCGCGACCATTATCGAACGTGTTTAATATTTAGTTAAATACTGAGATAAAAGAAACCCCGCTTAGTGCGGGGTTTTTTATTTGTTAACTAAACTCTCATGAATACATACTGGAAGCCCCTTCTCCCTCTGGGATGAGCAGCATGCGCCACAAGAGGATGAGGGAATTTTTTCATATAAATCCTCTCCTTGAGCGGTATTCTGCGCAAGTCTCCTTAAAAGGAGAGGGAATGTCCATTGTGAAGTAAATTTTGTTCAAAAATCTTCAGCAATAAACCGTGCTAAACAACCCTTAAAAAAACGTCTTAGCATATTTAAAATTTAAAACGTTAATTCTCGATTTTCAGCGATTTTTGAATTATGGTAAGGCCTGAACCAAAACTTAAATATGCATAACAATGATAAATAAACGACTTCACTACCTCATAAAGATGAGCTGCCTAAGCACTTTTATTTTTCTTACAGCTTGCGTTACAAATAATCAAATCGGTGAACTCTCCCGTGATCTGTTTCAAAAATACGAAACAAAATATGCATGGAGAACAATCCTTGAAGATGATGTGATCGCATTTGGCAAACCTGCTAAAGCAATACCCAATGAACCAATCGATAGCATCGTAGTCGCAGGCAATAAATACAGCTATGTGATCAATAAAGGCGGTGCTGATTTTATTCAACTGATTAGCCAACTCAATCCACAATATATTCGTCTCCATCGAGAACTTGACTTTAATTCTCCGAGCCCGAACAGCACTAAATTTAGCGGAAGCTTTAAATTTTATTATGCGCCTCCCAATGGAACACTAAGTCCTACGGAAAGGGCATTATTCAACCAATATGGCGTAGCACCATGTGATTGTTCAAAGGCAGAACAGCAAGATCATCTCTTTAACTTAGAAATTGCAGGTACGGTTTACCCAAAAGTTGCGAATGCAGCAGATTTAAAGCCCTTAAGCCATCCATATAAGATCCGTATCCAGCATTACGAAGACCAAAGTGGCTATGTCAAAAAGTCAGGGCAGGAAAAATTGGCAGAATTACCACTATTGCCTTTAACACTCACAATCGACATCATTCAATTGCCTTTAAAAGCTTTAGGCTTTATTTATCAGCCTTAAATCAGAGTATGATCATATTCAATTGGTTGAATTTTCTAAGTACACATACAGCCTGACTAGCTCAAAAATGGTTCCCTTTTTCCAATTTAAGTAAAGTAAGTGTTGAGTTGAACACCAATCCTTCAACTCAACATCCTACAATTCTTGGCTTAAATTTTCTGCGCCAACAAAGTCGCAAAATGCTGTTGAATCCGCTGCCCTTCAGCATCCACCCGATGCAGCTCACCGACATTTTCATTGTATTTCACAATATTCCAGCCTTCATACAACGCACTTAACTCTCCTGCTTTAAAGCTAAATGGAAAGTCAGGCTGCGCAGGGAGATCAGGTGTATCCATCGCGCACACGATGAGATTATAACCATTGATATTTGTGGCTTGCTGCATCTGCTGAATCAGAGGCTTTACTGTCTTGGCCTCTAAAAACATCATCACCACGGTACAGCAAATAAAGTCGTATGTACCTGTAATGCTTGGGTCAGCGTTTAGATCACGCTGCTGTACATGAATATTTTCAATGCCTTCCGCAGCGATCACCTCTTGCAGCTTGTGCAAACTGTGTGGATTGACATCCCATGCATCCACCTCAAAACGCTGCTCAGACAGCTGACTTAAGTACAGCGAATTACGCCCCTGCCCACAGCCGACATCCAAAGCACGTCCACCATGCAAATACGGTGTTGCAGCCAAAATCTCTGAATGTGTTGGGCTGAGCTGATACTTCTTATAAAAATAATCCTGTGCTAAACAATAAAAACTTAACTGACATTGCACATCATCACTCGCAGAGATAATCTTGTGCCACGCCTGTGGTTCTATAAACGGCGGTGGTAGGTCTGGACTAAATACATGCATCGAGAGGACATTTCCAGACGCATCTAACATGGCAAAATTTACTTCACCTTGCAGCACGGTGAGTTTTGCCCATGTGCCTGCTTTGGTATTGTGCTGTTGTTTAAAACCTTGTGGAATCGACTGCTGCGTCCACACAGGGAGCTGTTTATAACAAATAAGCTGCTGCATCTGACGTTATCCCTCATGCGACGTTATTTTTATGCCATACCAATGGCGGAAATGTATATTCACCATAACGGCTTTAACAGTGATTTTAAATCAGCTTTGAATTGAAAATTTCGAATGCCGTGCAATGCACGCTGTTCTTGTTTGTTTTTCTGCGTAACACCATGTTATCCGTTTGTAACATTGGTGGAATATTCACGCAATCAAATCCCTCACTCTGTGCCGTGTAACCTAAGCGCTGTTGATAAGGCATAAAATTTACAATGCCTTATTTTAACTAAGTTTTATAGAGTGATGACTATGAACGCGATCAAAACTACTTTAGCTGTTGCTTTAGTTGCTGCTACAACTTCTGCTATGGCAACTACTGCTGTAGAACAAAAACCTGCGACTGCTGTTGAAGCTGTAAAAGCTCAAGCTGCACAAGCGAAAACTGCAACTGTAGCTGCTGCTCAAGCAACTAAAGATGCTGCTAAAACTCAAGTGGCTGTTGCAGAAAAAGCGACTCAAACTAAAACTTTAACAGTGAAAGAAACCACTAAAGCAAAAACTGCTGACATGAAAAAAGCAGTTGTAGAAAAAGCAGCAGCAACTAAAGAAACTGCAGTTGCAGCAAAAGATGCAACTGTAGCAAAAACTGTAGCGGCTAAAGACGCTGTTGTTGCGAACACTGTTGCAGCAAAAGACGCGACTGTAGCAAAAACTGTAGCAACTAAAGATGCTGTCGTTGCAAAAACTGTTGAAGCAAAAGATGCAGCTGTAGAAAAAGCAACTGATGCAAAAGAAGCTGTTGAAACTAAAACTGAAGAAGTAAAAGCTGAAGCGAAAAAAGACTGCGCTAAAAAATGTGCAGAGAAAAAAGCTGAAGCAGCTAAAGCTGAGAAAAAAGGTTTCTTTTCTTGGTTCAAAAAAGCAGCTTAATCGTTGATTAAATGCAAAAAAAAGATGCCTTCACGGCATCTTTTTTTTGCCCATTTAGACTGCAATACTGCTTTCTGCCAACGGAATAATCTTTGATAAACAAACTGATTTTTCCCTTGTGATTTCGCCTGATATAGGCAGGCATCGACATGTTGTAAAGTCGTGGAGTAATTGGATAAACTCAACTGTTGAAATTCGGCCAAGCCCATACTAAAGCTGACATCTAGCCTTAATTGATCTTTTCGAAACGGTACATGTTCGCAGCGTTCCAAAATTGTTTCACACAACATTTTACCCTGCTCCAAATCGGCACCTTCGAGCAAAATTAAAAATTCTTCACCGCCCCAGCGACTGATAAAACTCGCGCGAGGACTACAATTTTTTAAGATTTTTGCCAAATGCACCAAAACACTATCCCCCATTTGGTGTCCATATTGGTCATTAATTTTTTTAAAATTATCGACATCGAGCAAAATGACACAGCCTTTATCAACCGCACCCTCTATAAATATTTGTTCTTTAAAAGCATGGCGATTTTTCAGCCCCGTCAACTCATCGCAAAAACTTACACGTTGCAAAGCCAAATACAGGCGTTTATTTCGTGCATATAGCTCACAAATAAATAGAAAAATGATCAGATAAATACCCAATGCCAAACGATAAGAACTGATCCGCGAGAGCATATGTACTTGTGCATCCGACCAATATTCCCCAGCCAATGGCATGGCACCATACCAGCCACAGATCAGCGTCATTAAGCCAATCAGCCAGCAAAAGGTTTTGAGGTCGTATTTGATCGCGTAATAACACATCAATAAAGGCAAGACCATGCAGGCATAGAAGATCTGATCATTTGAGATCACATATTGCACGGCCAATGCCACGATCAGATAGCCATAATCCACCCACGGTACATTCATCCAGCGCTGAACACCAAATAATAAACACACCACAGCCAAACTTGTTGCAAATTGCTCTAGAAAATAATCAACAAAGGCAAAGTATTAGTTGTCCATCTGAAAGCATGCCACGAACAACAGACTGCCTGCAAAAGCACTCACGATACTCGGAACAGTTAGCATCAAGGTTCGTTTAAAGCGGCGCTTTTTTAAATGGCTCAGTGCCAAATAGGCTTTAATAAATACCCAAATCTGAAATGCCGAAATCGCACACAGGAGAAATTTATCTTCTAAGATTTTGGCAGGATCGACCATCAGCGAAGCCACAAAGATCGCACTAAAAGCATAGAGCACGATCAGTAAATCGTGGCTTAAATGCTTCCGCATTAAAATCATGCCATAGGCAGCAAATGCATTTACCACCCAAACAGGGCTAATGAATAATTCATAGGTATAGCCTATCGACACCAATGAAACCGCACATATGGCAAGCCATAGCAGTATTAATTTTTTCATACGCTAAAAAAATCATCTCTAAAGATGGCGATAAACCTTTCATTCAAAGCCAATCGGTCTAAGGTTAGAATGTTTGCAAGTTCAATACAGCTCAGCTTCTTATGAGTTATGGGCTTCTGGCTAAAAATTTATGTTTAAATTTTCGGCGTATTTTAAGTGATTTAAGTCACACTATTGATTGATAGTTGTATTAAATTTGCAATTTAAACAATCGAAGACTGTTTTAAAGCCAATGTATTTTGCGTTATTCATGCTAGTTCGGAACTCAGTTCCCAAAATGATGCTCGATAGCAACAAAAAAGCCATCCGCTAAAGGATGGCTTTCACTTGCATAACATGTCTCGAAGTTGTGCTGAATAATTTGAATGAAAAGGACTTATTTTAATATTTGTAATTGTTCCATCAACCAAGCCATGTATTTATCTTGATCCATAAAGTCAGGCGCCGTCCCTGTATCCAAACTATAAAATTGTTGATTAAATTCAATCACAATCTGTTCAGTCAGATGCCAATCTTCAATCATGCGAAAATACTGACTGAAGAAAAAACGGTTCTTGCCCCAATTGTTTAAACTTTCCAAACGTGGATATTGGCGGTTCGCGATAAAGTCGATATAGACCTGCTGAATATCATCAAAAATCTGAATAGCTCGCATGAGCATGGACCTCTATATGATGTAAAACCTTGCTATAAGCCACTTTATCGCGCAATTTTGAAAGAGAGATGACAGTCAGTTAAAGCTTTTGTTTCAACTCTGAACGGTTCTTTTGGCGGATCTCATCCATTTGTGCATTGAGCGCTAACATCTCTGTATAAAGCTGATTAAACTGCTTTAAAGGCGCATCTTCATAGAACATAAATAATTTATTTTTCTTTTCCCATTTATTGGCTTTCAGCACAGCAAAGAGCTCATCAGCCTTCGCCAAGCTTTGCTTTTCTAACTCAAATAAAGCATGCGACTCATCACTATCACGACTGTCTCTTAAACTCTGCGCAATTTGCTGACGAAACACCTGTTTGACCGCCAACTGTTTGGCCTGCGCTAAACCATTTTCCTCTTGCTGTGTGGTTTTTTGTTCATAAGCATCGACCACTGCATGCACCTGCTGC
Source organism: Acinetobacter sp. YH12069 (assembly GCF_013419675.1). Classification (NCBI taxonomy): domain Bacteria; kingdom Pseudomonadati; phylum Pseudomonadota; class Gammaproteobacteria; order Moraxellales; family Moraxellaceae; genus Acinetobacter; species Acinetobacter sp. YH12069. The sequence continues at coordinate 112,424 of NZ_VOZS01000011.1, forward strand.
AGCATTTGCTCAGTCTCTTGATATTGGTTTTTTTTATCTTTTAATAAGCGATCGATATCGAGAAATTTATCCCAATTCAGTGCTTTAAGATCACGAATATATTGATTCCGCGCTTCTGCACGCTGCAGCATTTGGCTCAAAATAAAATCCGACATGATTTTATAATCCCCCGTTAGCCGTGCATCTGTCACATTGAGTTGTATCGGCTCTTCCCAGTGCTGAGCTTGCTGAAAAATTTGCTCGGTTTTTTCACGCAAAACCGTTTCATAGGTCGAGAGTTGCACAGCTTCTTTTTGCTGTACTGAATATTGATAAAACATCCATCCAAAGACCAATACCGTAGCACTGGCCAAGACAACAAAGATACGCGGCATAATGAGCTCCGAATGCCCTTTTATTCAGTTTAACCAAAAGTTTGAAGATTGACGATAAAATAGCCATGCTTTTTAAGAAGGCTATTTGAAAACATCAATTTAGAAAAACTTAAATTGTGCATGCCATCAAAACGAAAATTCATGGATAAAGCATGAATTTTCGCCTTCAATGTACTGTAGAGGTGTATTCGATTATGGGGTCTTGATCGGATTGGTATTTAACTGACGGTCGATGTTTCCGAGATTGATTTGATCACGACTGATTTGCACATTGGTCGCATTACGGTCTATCCCAAAGGGTTGTAACATAATATATAAACCATTGCGTGGGTCAGAAGACTGCAAACCTGCGGCAATATTTAAAACATGCTGTTGCATCAAAGGCGATAAATTCGACATATCTGGCACTGCTGTGACAGGTAAGATATCAATATTTGACACGATTGTTGCATCGACACCTTTGTTTTGAGTATCGCGCTCAAGTTGCATCACCCGTTGCTGTAAGGCTTTACGGCGATCCACCTGCTCTTGGTACTCAACAATGCCCGTCTCTGCACGCATTTCACGCTCTGCCATAATGGTTAAAGCAGGCATCTGAATGGCTTGTTGTTCGGTGTCCGCAGCTTTTGTTGTGGCTTTTTCCGCAGCCAAAGTATTCATAGCCGTCATTGCTGTACTAACAAAAACCAAAACGGAGACAGATTTAGGGAGATTCATCATGTTTATTCCGAGAGATTTAAAAATAGAAAATTGAAAAAATTTACACTGCTATTATTGTACAGCAATTAATCAACTCACTAGATTTAACCCCGACAAACGGCAGGATAGCACAGCTAGTTTAAACCTCACGTTGCTCATTCTGGACTTGAGATATCATCCTTTACCTATCTGCATTACCACTGCTTTTTCTTTTTTATACTGTTCCAATTCTTAACAGCACAGGAAATGACAAAGCAAACTCTTGCTGCGGATGACGGCTAAAGAAGTCGTGCAAAGCTGCACATGGTTGAAGTGTCGGATGTTGCTGTTGATAATGTTTTAACCCAGACCATGTTTGCAAATAGTCCAAAATTTGCTGTGAACTCCACCTGTAATTTAAAAATAGCTGAGGGACTGCTAACTCCTGAAATGGAAACGGAATACTACGATATTCTTCGTCGATGTAACAACGTTCAGCATCCCAATAGCCTTTTAACGTGACAAAATACAGATCCTGTAAAAGCTGGTTCAATTCCGAGTGTTCAAATTGAATTAGACCATAGCCCACAATGGCGATGTGACCTTGAGGTTTCAATACGCGTCGTACTTCTGCATAAAAGGCAGCAAAATCAAACCAATGAATCGCTTGCGCGACTGTGATTAAATCCACTGAATGGTCTGCAAGCGGACAATGTTCGGCGCTAGCTTGCTCATAACGCACATTATCTAAGTTGGGTGCTTGTGCCAATTGTTCGGCACTCAGATCTGTCGCTAAAACCTGTTGAAAATAGGACGCCAAACCTTTGGTAAATTGACCTGAACCTGCACCACAGTCCCATGCCAATTCACGCACGGCAACATGCTGCAAGATGCTATCGACAACTTCAGCAGAATAACTTGGACGTGATTGTTGATACAGCGCACTCCCTGTAGAGAAAAGGTCTTTCATTGTAAAAATTCATTATTTATTTTTTTATCAGTTTAATCGAATTTTTAGGGGCGGAAACTAGCACTTAAGTCATTGCTTCAGCGATAAAATTTGAGCTTCAAAATATTTACTCAATCACATGCTGTATATAAAAACTGGTCTGCGCAATCGGGCTTAATTGATCATTCATTTGATAATATTTCACATCATAATGACCAGTTTTCCATCCAGTCATAGGATAGAAACTCACCCAGTTTTGTTGCTGTTGCTCACTAACTTTGCGTGGTGTAAAGAGCAGCACTTCACCGCTATCACGATGCGTCAAACGCACCATGACTTGCATATTGTTTGGAACTTTACCCATGGTATCAAAATGTGCATACAACGGCTGTGTGACATAGATTTCACGAGGTAAAACTTGATCTACATCTGTCTGTGATTGATCTGTCACATACGCTTGCCCTGCCAATCGCTGATGCGGATCATTTTTGGCTTGTAGAAATTCGTCTAACATCTGCTGCGCAAATTGTTGCTTATTTTGAATCCCTGCAAAACTGTAATTGGGAAATGCCTGCTGTAAATATCGCCCCAATTGTTGATCTGAAGTCTGCTGAATAATGCTCTGTAGCTGACGATGTTGGCTTTTGCGTTGTTGCTGTATATCTTTAGAATGAGGTTGATCCGAGGCATCTTGATCTAAAGCCAAGAGTGCCACAGGATTACTCGTCGCCAAAGTTACAAGCGAGTGTTCAGGTGGCGACGACGTCAAGCTTGGTTGGTCATTCCACGATGCCGCAATATAGCCCAGTGCAAAACAAAGCAGTCCAAGCATCGGATATTGAAGTCGCTTCAACTGTCACTCCACGAATCTATGTTCATTTGATTAAAGCCTACAGCGGAGCACTTCTGTGCCGACAATATATTCACCAGAGCTCATCGTCGTACCCGTGTTAATCACCTGATTTAAGCTAAAGTTAGATCCAACTTTTAATTTAAGCAGACCATTATCACATGCTGCAGTTATTCTGCTGCCCGATTTCATATTGGATACACAGCCCGTTTTGGTCACGGCAAAAATTGTTTGCCCTGCGGAAATACTGGTGCTGCATGATGCTGTGATTATTTTATCGAGCGATGATTCACAAGAAGAACAATTGCCATTATCACAAAGCGCTGCTGCATTTTCACTTTTACATTCATAGGTCACACCATTTTGAATAATGGTTTTAGAATAGGAAGAATCGACATTACTACCGCCCCCGCCACCACATGCGCTCAGCAAGGCAATCATGCCGATCAAAACAGGAAATAATATTTTTTTCATAACCTTAACCCTTATTTTTTAATAATTTTCTTATAGCAATTGGGCCCATCATCTGGCATCGATTGTAGCAGTTAAACTGTGCGAAATATCAACACCTGAAAAACAGCAGACGAAAAAAAACCTCAAACAATCGTTTGAGGTTTTTCTAATATGGTGGCGAGACCCAGGATCGAACTGGGGACACACGGATTTTCAATCCGTTGCTCTACCTACTGAGCTATCACGCCGATGCGGTGTATTAAGCCGCATCTCAGTTAATTAGTCAATCATATTTATAAAAATATTTTTCGTATGCATATTTTTTAGGCAAAAAAAATCCCTGATGGGATCAGGGATTGATAAACTGAAAAATCAGTTTTGAATATGGTGGCGAGACCCAGGATCGAACTGGGGACACACGGATTTTCAATCCGTTGCTCTACCTACTGAGCTATCACGCCGATGGGGCGTATTAAACAATTTCAGTCTCATGGCGTCAAGCATCCGTTGCGCTTTTTTGTGCAAATGTTTATTTTTAAATCAATATTTCACACTATTTGCTTATTTTTTGAGTGATTTCAAATTTCCACAGCTGAAATTACAGTGACGAAACTGTATTTATCCAACAAAAAAGCAGCTCAATGGCTGCTTTATTATTGGAGGGCAGGTTATTCAGCCGCAGTAATTTTTCCAATGTGTGCCAAACAGCGGTGGATCGCGCCACAACCTGGTTCAAAAGTTTTCACCCCTTTTTCTTCTTCCATACGGGTGGTCTCACTGACCAAGCGCTCTGCAACACCACGCCCACGATTTGCAGGGTGTACCACAATATATTCAAGGGTTTTGCTTTCACCTTGGCCTGTACACCAAATCGCACCAATCAATTTTGTATTAAATTCTGCAGTATAAACTAAGGTATACTGAGCTAAGTTCTGCTCAAGTTGTTCAATCGCATCGGAACCGTCGCTAAACTCAGGGCTGGTGTCATACAGTCGCTCAAGCTGGCTACGCACTTCATCATTTTCTAAAGAAGTATAGGCATGTACGGTAATAGGCATTGATAAACCCTCCTGAGCAATCTAATATGCGGTGACTTTTCGTCACAGCGAAAATATTTTTACATCAATCATTTTGACGTATTTGAGGAACGTGTCTATGACAGATCGTATCAGTGAAGTGGTAAGAAACACCAACGAAACCAAAATTCGAGTTCGTGTGAATCTTGATGGTACTGGTCAAGGCACTTTAAACACTGGTGTTCCATTTTTAGATCATATGATTGATCAAATCAAGCGACATGGTCTGTTTGATATTGATATTCATTGTGATGGCGATCTTGAAATTGACGATCATCATACCGTAGAAGACTGTGGGATTACACTGGGCCAAGCCTTTGCTCAAGCACTGGGCAATAAAAAAGGCTTACGTCGCTACGGTCACTTCTATGCGCCGCTCGATGAATCACTGAGTCGTGTTGTGGTGGATTTATCTGGCCGTCCGGGTCTTTGGATGGATATTCCATTCACTCGCGCGCGCATCGGGACTTTTGATGTGGATCTTTTCTCTGAATTTTTCCAAGGTTTTGTGAACCATGCGTTAATGACGCTGCACATCGACAACCTAAAAGGTAAAAACAGCCACCACCAAATTGAAAGCGTATTTAAAGCCTTTGCCCGTGCATTACGTATGGCGTGTGAAGTTGACCCGCGTGCCGAAAATACTGTTGCGTCTACCAAAGGAACATTGTAATGACCCGTATTGCCCTTCTTGACTATGGCATGGGAAATCTTCACTCAGCAGCAAAAGCCCTCGAACACGTGGGTGCAACTGTTGATGTCACCAATGATCCTAAGCTGATTGCACAAGCAGATAAAATTGTGTTCCCCGGTGTGGGAGCAATGCGTGACTGTATGCAAGGCATGCATGATGCAGGCATTGATGATGTGGTCCGTAAAGCGGCATTTAATAAACCTGTGCTTGCGATCTGTGTCGGCATGCAAGCTTTAATGCAGCATTCCGAAGAAAATGGCGGTGCAGATGCATTGGGTATTTTTGAAGGTTCGGTTAAACGTTTTCCTGATGTAGAGGGATTAAAAGTGCCGCACATGGGCTGGAACCAAGTGCATCAGGCAGACCCTAGCCACCCGATGTGGAAAAACATTGAGCAAGATGCACGTTTCTATTTCGTACATAGCTTCTATGTAGAGCCGCAAGATTCAAGCATTGTCGCTGCTACCTGTGACTATGGTTTGGAATTTTGTACCGCAATTCACAAGGAAAACTTGTTTGCAACACAATTTCACCCAGAAAAAAGTCATACAGCCGGTCTGCAATTGCTGAAAAACTTTGTGGAATGGGATATTTAAAATTCCTTCACCGCAAAAAAGCCCGCTCCTTGTGGGCTTTTTTGTACAGTTTATTTTTCATCCTTTTATTTTCTACATATTCATTTTAGAATTTGCCTACTTATAAAAATACCAAAGCCTAGGAATAATAATGAATACCTTCACATCTGACTCACCGACCCAAGCCAGTGGTCGCTTTAGCCGTCGCGCATATCTTGCATGGAATCTACTTCTCGGCATTATTTTTACGCTAATTGCTGTTGTGGTCGGCCTGCTCATACCCGGTGCGCAAAATGCGCTGACTGAGGGTGCTATGTCAACGCCACTCATGATTATTTTCTTTATCATGTATGCCATCGTCATTTATTACAGCGTCATTTTCTTAATCCGTCGTTTACATGACCGAGACCATTCAGGATGGCTTGCACTGCTGATCTTAGTTCCTGTAGTGAATATATTGTTTGCGCTCTATGTGTTATTTGCACCGGGTAATAGCGGTAGTAATAGCTTTGGACAACCACGCCCGACCAAAGGCTGGGAAACCGTGCTGGCTGTTTTGTATATCGTGGTGTTTATAGTCGGGATACTTGCTGCGATCATGATTCCGTCTTACCAAAACTATGTGATCCGCTCTCAACAAACCACGATTCAACAACAATAATGATAAATCATTAGATACCGCCGAGATCGTCCTAAACAGCAATACATCTACTCAAACAAGCTCACACAAGTGGGCTTTTTTTGTACTTTACCTTTATAATCAACGCGCTTTTTTGGTACAGGATCAAATCCTGTACTTTTTCACATTTTTATGTCGTTTTTAGCTCAATTTTTTGCGGCTAAAAATGAATGATAACAATACTTTTTACGATAATTTAAGATCATTTAATATGAATAATTCACCCAATATTAACTCTGGCTGGAACCGTGACGGTCGCTTTAATCGCATGTCATTTATCGGTTGGAATGTCTTCTATGGCCTCATGCTAAGCATACTGATGCTGCTGATTGTCAGCATGATGCCCAATACTCTCAATGCCCTAATAGCTCACGCTGAAAATCCAATGACGCAAGTGATTGGATTTATCCTAAATGTTTTAATGCTGATCCCTTTGATGATTTTTTCAGTGCGTCGTTTGCATGACTTTAATCTCTCAGGCTGGTTTGCACTCTTAGAGCTGATTCCGTTGCTCAATATCGTCATGTGCATTGCGCTGATGCTCATCCCCGGGTCTGCAAATGCCAATCAATATGGTGAGCCACGTGCATCCAAAACATGGGAGGTGGTTCTCGTCTTTCTCTTTATCGGTTTATTCTTACTGATCTTGGTAAATGTATTATTTACTGCGCGTTTTCTGTTTTAAGTTACTGTCTTTAAATCTCTTGGTCACTGTGTTTAAGTGCCCTCGTCACTGTCATAGCAACGCGCTATGACAGGCAGGTGAGTCAATGGCTCATGCTCAACGCCACATCTCGGTATTTGCATTTCCCTACTAAACGCTCTAGGCTGCAACAACAAGCCTTTGAATTAAATCACAATGACTGATGCTCTACCGACACCTATTTTGCCAACAAAAGAACAGATTAAAAATTTTCCATTGTTCCAAAATTTAGTGCCAGAGCAGATCCATGTCATTCACAATGCAGAACAATGCCAACACTGGGCCGATGAATTGCAGACGACTGCCTTATTCGGTTTCGACTCTGAATCTAAGCCGACTTTTCGTAAAGGTGAGGTCTCTACCGGTCCACATTTAATCCAACTCGCTACGGCGCAACAGGCGTGGTTGTTTCAAATGAACGAATGCACTTGGGATTTTTTAAAGCCGATCTTGAGTAATCGTGATCAAATTAAAGTGGGTTTTGGCTTAAAAAATGATGCGCATTTATTTCGTAAAAAAGGCATCGAACTGAATAGTGTATTGGAACTCTCCAAGTGCTTTGCTTCTTTTGGCTTAAGCCAACCCGTCGGTTTAAAAAATGCCATGGCACTGCTTTTTCGTGTGAATTTTCCAAAATCTAAATCGGTCAGCACCTCCAATTGGGCCAAAAAGCGCATAAGTCCGGAGCAAATTCGTTATGCCGCTGCCGATGCTTATGCCCCTGTTTTGGTCTTTGAAGAATTATTACAACGTGGCTTATTACCTAAAACCATTCCCAATACCTCCCTCAAACTAAGAATTCGTCCGCACATGAAATTATAAACCCTTAATTATTTTAATGATTTAAATTATATTCAGCGATGTAACCGCTCTGTAACTGGATATTGCCCCAATCTATGGCATGACCAAGTGCAAAGATCGGCTGAAGAGTGCCAATGAATTTGCAGTTTATTTGCGCTAAAGATTTGAACAGTACCTTATTGCCTTAAAAATAGTCACTGCACAGTCTAAAAAAATAAAATCGCACCTTTTAAGTACATTTATATCTTTGATTTAACTCATTTTAATTACATTAATACACATTTATATTTTTATTCGACTAAGGTTTTGATCTCTCTAGATTTTCTAGCAGAATTACATGATTTATCTCATTCTTTCTATACTTTCATAATTTGTTTTCATCAGTCCCCTTTTGCTAAAACAAATCTGCCAAATACATAACACATCATAATTTAAAAACTTGGAGAACCTGACATGTTGAACTTATTTACAGGAAAAATCAGCGGTGTACTCAGCCTGACTTTACAAGGGATCAGTAAAGCGGTTGGACTGGTTTTAAATACTGTTTTGGATACTGTAGACAGCGTTTTAGAGACCGTGAATAGCTTAACAGCGCCCTTAACAGATGCACTGACTGAACTACCACTCATTGGCGGGACCATCGAAAAAGTACTCGCGGTTGAAAATCAGTTGGTCGGCACCTTAGGTGATGGCTTACATGCGGTAGCCGATCAACTAGCGACAGGTGATCTTCTCGGCGGTGTACAGACCGCTCTCAATGGCGTAACTGGTGTGGTCGGTCAAACTGTGACTGAAGTTGCAGGTTTGGTTGATCATCTCAGTGGTGTGGCTGCACCAATCACAGATGTACTTTCTGACCTGCCATTGCTGGGCGGTCTATTGGATGCAGTGGGTGAAACCACAGGTAATTTAACAGGCTTGTTGGCTGAAACGGGCGACTATGTAGCCAGTATTGATCCTACCGAATTATTAACATCCGTCCTGAACGATCCTTTAGCAAGTGTGGGTAGTGTCGTGCAAGATGTTTCAGGCACTTTAGATGCCTTACTGGATGACATTGCACCGATTACATCGATTGCCACTGAACTTCCTGTAGTCGGTGATCTCGTTCAAGTGGTCGGTGAAAGTACCACAGCCCTCAATCAAGGCTTATACGATGTCGGTAGCTTACTTCAGTCCGTAAACAGCGATTTATTACAAACAACCGCTTATGTTTAATGACTAAAAACACTAATACACAGCGCATTTTTATAGACCAAGAATAAAATCCAATCCTCTATTTACACTGGCCTCACACATGTCAGGCTTTTTTAATTCATCAATTCTGATATTAGCATTTAGTGAATAGCCGTTTATTTGATAAGATTAGGCACAAATTCATTCTTAATTTGATTGAGCAAGGAGCGAAAGCATGCTGATCATCCCTGCAATTGACCTGAAAGATGGCAAATGTGTCCGTTTAAAACAAGGTCGTATGGAAGACGATACCGTATTTTCTGACGATCCAGTGGCAACTGCACAGCATTGGGTAAATGAAGGCGCGCGTCGCTTACATTTGGTAGATTTAAACGGTGCTTTCGCTGGTACACCGATTCATAAGCCTGTGGTTGAAGCGATTGCTAAAGCACAGCCTGAATTGCCAATTCAAATTGGTGGTGGTATCCGCTCTCTTGAAACCATTGAACACTACCTTGATGCAGGCGTCTCGTTTGTCATCATTGGTACAAAAGCGGTAAAAGAGCCTGAATTTGTTGAAGAAGCGTGCAAAAAATTTGCAGGCCATATCATTGTCGGTATCGATGCCATGAACGGCATGGTAGCAACAGATGGTTGGGCAAATGTCACTGACGTGAAAGCGACTGATTTGGCAAAACGCTTTGCAGATGCTGGCGTATCAAGCATTGTCTACACCGACATCGCACGTGATGGCATGATGCAAGGTGTGAACGTTGAACAAACAGTTAACCTTGCAACGTATTCAGGCTTACCTGTTATTGCATCGGGTGGCGTGACTAACCTTGACGACGTACGTAACTTAAAAGGCCAACCGGGCATTTTAGGTGCGATTACTGGTCGTGCAATTTATGAAGGGACATTGAACCTTCGTGAAGCTCAATTACTGCTTGATCAACAAAGCTTATAATTTGCCCGAGCAGAAAAGAGGTCTTCGGGCCTCTTTTTTATTTCTCCTCTTCGAACAATCAAATACACATGCCAACCGTCCAATCTGCTTGGAAAGCCAAGTTTCCGCAGCTCGCACTCATCCTGATTACCATGATTTGGGGCGCCAGTTTTATCACCGTGCAATACGGTTTAAATTTTAGCAGTCCCGTTCTGTTTGTCGGTCTACGTTTTGCCGCAGCCACATTGGCTGTGAGTCTTTTATCACTCAAATATCTTAGACACTTTTCTCAATATGATGTCATTGCGGGCGCAAGTATCGGCGCGGTGATTGCGATCGGCTATGCGACGCAAACAATCGGCCTGCAAAGCATCAGCAGCAGTGAATCGGCTTTTTTAACTGCATTGTATGTGCCACTGGTTCCGATTTTTATGTGGCTGTGTTTTAGGCATAAACCGCATGTGATGACATGGCTAGGTGTGTGTTTGGCTTTTGTTGGTTTGGTCTTTTTAACTGGTAATGGTTTTGGCGCCATTCAGCTCAACTTTGGACAAATCATTACGCTGCTCGGGTCGATTGCCATTGCCTTTGAAATTATCTTGATCAGTTATTTTGCACCCCACGTCAATCTACGCAGAGTGACGGTTCTACAACTGGCATTTGCCTCACTGTTCTGTTTTTGCTTTGCTCCACTGGTAGGTGAAACCACATTGCCCAAATTTGAATGGCCATTAATCGCTGTACTGTGCGGATTGGGGCTGGCCAGCGCCGTGATTCAACTGGTGATGAACTGGGCGCAGCGTATGGTTGATCCTGCACAGGCGGCAATCATCTATGCAGGTGAACCGGTTTGGGCCGCAATCATTGGGCGACTTGCGGGTGAACGCTTAACACCGCTCGCTCTCATTGGCGGAATGTGTGTTGTTCTGGGTGTGATTGTGAGTGAATGGCGGCCGAAATGGTTAAAGAAACGCTAATTTCAGCTTCCTCTCTTAAATCAAAAAAGCGGCCCATACAGCCGCTTTTTTGATGCCAAGATTTTTATGCCAAAAAGTTCTGAACTCGCATTACTCATACATCGGTCGGTTGTCATTGACACGGATTAAACCTTTAATCGCGCGGTACACAATCCATAACCAAGACAGTCCGATTACCGTGACGCAGAAGGTACTCGCTCCCAGTGCTACACCTGCAAAAGCATTGGCATTATTGCCGGTAAAGAACAGAAAAATAAAAGGCACGAAAGCAATGATGTTCCAAATGAGATACCACCAAAACGTGCGAATCTGCCAAGTGAAATGGCTTTCAAAAATCGTGCCGCGCACATCACTGCGTTTGACGTAATTGATAATCAACGCGAGGACCGCAAGCAAGCCGGCAGAAAAAATCGCCACAATATAAAGAATATACAAAATAATCGTGAGCAGGCGGTTTGGATCTTTATCAATGGAATAATTCATTTCGCTCTCCGTCATGATGATTTTGCGGATCATTCCACCCTAAATATGTAGGATATTAAATGGTGAAATTAGCCATAAAATCAGTAATATGTTAAAGGCTATAGTACAGAAATATATTTTTCGAAATGGTTGTTTTTGTGTTTTATGCCGCAAACGTTGCTGAGCCAGCCATGCCGCCGGCCACCCACCTAAAAAAGACAAAAGATGCAGTGTATTTTCTGGCACACGTCGGTTCCCCATTTGCGCAGCTTCTTTATCTTGAGCATAGAACCAATAGGTCAGGACATTAATAATACTCACAAAAAGCAGCACCATGCCACTGAGTAAACCCGCCACAGATAAGCCCGCCAAGGCTAGGATATACACAATGCACAAGATTTGCATCGGCTGTGCCTGACGCGGCATCTGCACCACATTTTTTTTATTGGGGCGTTGTGTAGCTTTGGTTTGTGAGGCTTTTAAATAATGCACTTGCTGCGCACGAAAGCGTCCGCGTTCGTCTAAGATCACAGCATAATCCAACGCGCAGCCCACGATTGGTCGTGGGCCGGGACGGGAAAAGTCTTTGATGTGCAAAAATACGCGATCTTTGGTGCTATCGTTCGGTTGAATGAAGCCGTAGCCTTTGTCATCAAACCATTCTACTAAGCGTCCTTGATCACGCATGCTTTTCCCTCTCGTTGTTTTTAAAATTTATGCTGTGACGAATTTTAATCGTTCAATCAGCATATTACGCATTTCAGCAGGGTTTTTCTGCAAAATATCATCCCCTGTACGGCCTTCTGCCGCATTTTTCTGTGCCACCTGTAAACGCATCATCCAGAAGCGACCCGCCGCCATCGCCAAATATAACTCTAGGCATGATTTTTCATCTGCGGTTAATGGACGCACGCTTTCATAGGCATTTAAAAAGGCAATGGCTTTGTCTTCATTCAAATGTACATCCGGATATTCAGTACAAAAGTCATTTAAAGTAATAGCAATATCAAACAAGAGTTCGTCTTTATTTAACTCATAAAAGTCTAAAATGCCGTTGAGTTGATCGCCTTCAAATAGAGTATTGTCACGGAACAGATCAGAATGAATAAAACCGGTAGGACGGTCTGGATACATCGCCGTTAAGATGTCATATAAGCCCAACAGATTGTTAAGTAACGTGGTATCTGCTTCATTTAATGTTGGACGAATATCACGTGAAACTTGTAACCAATAAGCATGATCACGATATTCTGCACGTTCCAAAGGGAAATCTTGTAAAGCCACATGCATTTTCGCTTGGGCTACAGCAATCGCTTCTGCTTGCGCTAAGCTCGCAGGCATGGGATGGTGACCTTGCATGCGTGGCGCAATTTGTGCAGGTTTATCCTTTAAACTATGAATCGCTTTACCTGAATGATTCAATGGTACAGGCACAGCTAGACCAGCCTGCCCCAAGTGTTCGAGTACAGGCACCAATTCCCCTGCACCTTGCTCGTCCATCTCTTCAAAAACGGTTAATACATACTGCGTGCCATTTTCGCAAACAATAAAATAGTTGGTATTTTGAATACCGCCTTGAATTGGAATCAGGTCAATCACCTCCAGTCCATAAGGTGCTGCAAAATCCTGAACTTCCTTTAAAGTCAAAGTGGTATAAACCGACATAGAAAACCTGCGAAAAAACTTACATATTTTTGATAGAATAACCGCTCCGACTACTAAGGTGTAGCATCTAAGTCGCGAAGTTTCATAATCGGCTGTTATTTTTGGAAAAAATTATGCTTGCTAAACGTATTATTCCTTGCCTCGACGTGGACAACGGTCGTGTAGTGAAAGGTGTTCAATTTCTTGATATTCGTGATGCAGGCGATCCAGTTGAAGTTGCACGCCGTTATAACGAACAAGGTGCGGACGAAATTACCTTCTTAGACATTACCGCAACCTCAAATGGTCGTGATACCACTTACCGTACGGTAGAGCGTATGGCTGAGTCTGTATTTGTGCCATTAACAGTCGGTGGTGGCGTGCGTAAAGTAGAAGATATCCGCCTGTTATTAAATGCGGGTGCGGACAAAGTTTCGATTAACTCTGCGGCTATTTATAATCCTGAATTTGTACAAGAAGCCTCTCAGCGTTTTGGCGCACAGTGTATTGTGGTTGCTATTGATGCAAAAAAAACCGGCGATAATAAATGGGAAATCTTTACCCATGGTGGCCGTAAAGAAACAGGTATTGATGCTATTGAGTGGGCTGTAAAAATGGCGGACTTCGGTGCAGGTGAATTACTTATCACCTCGATGGATGCCGATGGAACCAAAGCGGGTTATGACCTTGAACTGATGCGTAACATCAATGACCGTGTCACCATTCCAACCATTGCTTCTGGTGGTGTCGGTAATCTCCAACATTTGGCCGATGGTATTTTAAAAGGTGGCGCAGATGCTGTGCTTGCAGCCTCTATTTTCCACTTTGGTCAACACACCATTCCTGAAGCGAAAAAATATCTTGCAGAACAAGGTATTGAAATGCGTCTTTAATTGATTCGTTTTCAATGAAGATTTAAAAGAGCGATGATTCGCTCTTTTTTTTGCTTTGGTGTTTTTGATGCAACAACATGGAGTTACAGCAGAGCATCGCCCATGCAATTGATTTACTATAGACATAAAAAAAGGAGCCTTGTCGGCTCCTATAAACCAAGAAAAACTACAGCACTTGGTCTGATACGTAAAACAAATGAAAAAATATACATAGCAACTTCATCAATCAACTCGTCGTGTACAAGCCTTTTGATGATTTAAATATAGGGCATTTACACTGTATTTGATTGACAGTAGATTCATAATTTATTGACAAATTGCGACAGCTCAAATGGGTAGCAACGCTCGTTGTCAAAACGCACAGCGCATTCATATTAGACCGTTTCAAGAAGTGCAACTGGCTTTTCGCGCTCAGCGACCCACTTTGCAGGAAATACCCGATTGACCCAGTGTGACAATGGTTTCGCAATCGCTGTCGGTAGTAACACACCCAATGGGTTCTGTTCCTGTAATTTTGCCGAGGAGATCACTCGAGTCCCTAAAATATAATCAAACCACGGCTTAGTCACACACCAATTGGCATCCTGATTTGAGTTCATATGGTGGTCATAGTGCCATGGAATCTTTTTCATCGCCCACTCTGGCTCAAGATGTGCGCGACGATGGATATAATAATAATTCCCTGCGCAATACAGCACAGACAAACTCATTCCTTTGGAAATGGGATAAAACAGCGGGACAAATACCGCTGAAACTGCCACCAGTGACAATATTTCATTTTTCGTGCGCCAGTTCTGTACACCTTCAACATAGCCATGATCATGAAAATCTGTTTTTCGAACTTCACGATGATGTTCCCAATGTGATTTCATGCTTTTCGGTACTGGACTAAAACGTGGCTTGCCTGACCGATGTGTCCCATGCAAAACATATTTATGCGCGACCCATTCAAAGGCATTGGCGACGACCAACCCTGCAATAAAACCTTTTAACATGACCAATATCTCCTTTTCTTAGCTCCACTATAGGTAATGAAGAGGGCTAGATATTGACCGTTTTTTTTAATATTATTGACAAAACACGACAAAATTTAGAATTAAAAAAATATGCAACAACTCAAGGACTATACAGGATCGGTCTATGGAGGACTGGGCCATTTGCTCTATGCTTATCACCAAGCTCAAGGCATTGCTATTCCTGAAAAACTGAATAAAGTTCAAAACTTAGAACGTTTTGATTATGCCGTTTGGCGTGATTTATTGATGGATTTAGATCAAAAGATCCAAAAGCCGGCGCTGGGTTTAGAAATTGCAGAACATGTGAAACCCAAACATATTGGCATCATTGCGTATATTGCCCTGTCCTGTGAAAACTTGGGCGAAGCGCTGCTCCGCTACCATGATTTTCATCGCTTAATCTTCGATGGTAGTCCATTGCTGATTGATATTCAAAATGATTTTTTCTCGATCGGTTGGAATGATTTACCCATGAATATGGCCAATCAATTGACCGATGAAATTGCGATTGCCTTAATGCTGCAGTTTCTAAAATTATTCATGCGTTTTGAAGATATTAATTTACACGAAGTGCATTTTCATAATCCTGCACCGAAAAATGTAGCTCAGTATGAACAATATTTTCGCTGTAAAGTTCGATTTTCCCAAGAAAAGTCGAAGGTTATTATTCCCATTCAAGAACTGTCTCGCCCCTTTTCCCAAGGCGATCAGACCTTACAAAAACTGTTAATGCAACAGGCACAGTCTTTATTGGAAAAGCTGCCGAATACCACGCAAATCGACCAACGCTTACAGCAAGCCATCTTAATGGGTTTACAAAAAAATCAGTTCCAAATTGAACATGTCGCTACTCAACTGAATCTGTCCGTCCGACAATTACAACGCCATTTACAACAACAAGGCAGCACCTATCAGCAACGCATGCAGGAGGTCCGCTGTATGATGGCTGAAGAATTTTTAAGAGACCCACATTTAAGTTTGCAAGAAATTGCGCTACTGCTGGGTTATTCAGAACAGAGTGCATTTCAACGTGCTTTTAAACAATGGCGAAATTTAACCCCACAGCAATGGCGCTTATCGCAAATTGAAGCAGTAAGTTAAAATGTGACGCAGTTATCATTTTATATATTGTGATTTTCAGCAAAATCCATTAAAGCTATGCATATTCAATAAATGAATAAAACAACACTTCACAACTAGATTGCACTCATGCTGAGTGAAAGATTGAAAATCTATTCCAAATGACAAAAACAAATAGAGTTTTAAATGAATAAATATTTAGCAGAACTGATCGGTACGTTTTGGCTGGTCTTTGGTGGTTGTGGTAGTGCGGTCTTGGCTGCGGCCTTTCCTGAACTTGGCATTGGCTTCGCAGGCGTGGCACTGGCCTTCGGTTTAACGGTGTTAACGGCTGCTTATGCGCTGGGTCATATCTCAGGGGGACATTTTAACCCTGCCGTGAGTATCGGCTTGTGGGCCGGTGGTCGTTTTGAAGCCAAAGAACTAGCACCCTATATTATTTCTCAATTGCTGGGTGCAACCCTCGCCGCATTTATTCTATTCATCATTGTACAAGGTCAGGCCGGATTTACAGGAGTCGGCGGTTTTGCCACCAATGGCTATGGTGAATTATCTCCAGGTAAATACTCTATGCTCTCAGCGTTAGTCATTGAAATTGTGCTGACGGCTGGCTTTCTGATTGTGATCATGGGAGCAACGGATAAACGTGCTCCTGCCGGATTTGCCCCAATTGCGATTGGTCTTGCGCTTACATTGATCCATCTGATCAGCATTCCCGTCACCAATACTTCGGTCAACCCAGCGCGTAGTATGGGTGTGGCATTCTTTGCTGAAACTGCTGCGCTATCACAAGTTTGGCTATTTTGGGTAGCCCCAATCATTGGCGCGGTGATTGGTGCGGTCATCTATAAACTGATGGCAAAAGACGCATAAATAGAAAAATACGCCACAAAAAAAGCTCACAATCTGTGAGCTTTTTTCATTCATCCCGAATTGAGTTTTGCTTCCTTCGACAGCCGGTGAAACAACATTAAAGAAATGGATTTTCCACTTCGTTTTCTTCACCGCCCTGCACTATTTTTTCAGCTAAGTTGGTATCCGCCTCAAGCGTTGTCACCACATCATTGAAAAATGCCTGTAAAGCTTTCGCTGCAGCTAAACCTGCTTGGTCTTTCGTCACCTGTAAGTTGCCATAAATATTAATTCGATCTTGGCCATTTTCTAGTGTTAAGTCATGAATTGCATGCGACGCAGTGTCATTTTCAAATGCTTTGAACATGATGGATATCCTTCTTTTTTGTTGTAGTGATGCAGCAATAGAAATACGTGAAAAAGATTTCAACTGCAAGCAATGATCCTCTTCATCGCTCGCAGTTCAGCGCTATTATCTACTCAATTACTTCAAAATCTGTAGCAGATATTGCAGAATTTCTTCAATCAATTGTTTGACCAAGGCATCTTGATTGTTGTCATTTCCACTGCTTGCCGTGGATGTATCGCCCACAGAACCACCACTCGATTTAAAGTCTTTTTGCAAACTTAAAATCTTGTCTTCGGCGACATCTGCAGCACACTGGCTTTCAGCATCCCAATGCAAATAAGCGATGTCTTGATTTGCTTTTACTTGGGTGGCTTTGAGTGGCAAACGGTAAGTATTACGCTTTTGGTCTTCGGTTAATTCTGGAAAGAAATTAATTCCAGTCAGCTCTTCTAACGCACAAATACTCATCACTTTGACTGTCGGTGCGGTATCACGCAAGGTATTGTCCGCATAGTACACACCGGCAACACCTTTTTTCGGCAAATAGATCGCCTTATAGGTGGCGGTCGGCACAATGACCCCTTGCCCGATGGTTTTTAATTTTTTCGCACTGTATACCGGCCCCGTCACCACATAGACATCTTGCTTTTGTTTGGTCACTATCGCCCGTGTGGCTTCTTCTAACTCGCGCCACACTTGCTGATTATTTTTTGGGGCTTGCGGCACCATATTGGCCAAAGAAAAACTGTCTAACTGTGCCGCTTTATTGGGCATATCGGCATTGGGTGCCATGTGTCCACGGTCATAGCCTGAAGATTTATAGTCTGACAGCAAAGCCCGATATTCAGACGGCACGCGAGTCTCTTCATGAAAGTTATCTTCACGCGGAATTTTTTGACTCAGCCGTGCGGGGGTTAAGGCTTCTGCTACCCAAAGCGGTGTCTTGGATATTCCTGAATACATGACATTAAAGCCATTAAAACACAGGGGGAAACTATTTTTGTGCAGGCTTTCACGGACCAAATAAGGCGGCACTTCACGGTAAAATTGGTCCAAACAGGCGCTATTTGAACTGCTGCTCATGGAAACAAGTTGTTGAATTTTTTCTTGCCCGAAAGCAATTGCAAAGCTCCCTGTTGCCACCAGACCTAACAGCACTTTTATGCCATTTTGCCCAAATAACTGTGAAAGCGGATTTGCTGAATTGCGTTTCTTTTTGACCATGACTTACAACAATGACTTCTAAAAAGGACTATTTTTCCGCAGCTTAGCAAGGGTGAAAATTTTAGTACACTTTTCTTTTTTAATTTGCTTAACAATCACACAAATATTGTTTAACAAAGCAGCAGTTGATGTAACTTTATGTCGCAGTTGTGCAGGTCTTTATAGGAAGTCATGAAGCAGTTGCGTATGTTTCATTGAATTCGCCTCAAGAATTATGACAAGGTAAAAATACGAAAAATTGCGATAAAAATATACAGAGTGATTATGCATTCTAAAATTTTAGGTTTAGGTTTAATTTCAGGTTTAATGAGCGCAGCAGCATTTGCAGAGCCGCCGATTCAACCCGGTGACACTTTAGAAAGCTTGTCTAAAGTCAAAATTGTGACCACTGTGAATGGTCAACCCGGTTCTATTCAGGACTTGGTATCAAGTGGTCAAGTTCAATTGCTTGAAGTACCTGCCGGACAAGTCAATGCCGCTGCAACAGAACAGCCCTTAAACCCTGAACAGGCTCAGGCAAACCAAATCGATCCGAATGCCCCTGCAGTTCCTGCAAATGCTGAACAAGCCGTGACTGAAGCGGAAAATGCACTCGCAAATGAACAACAAAGTGTAGCTGCTGCACCTACAGAGCAGTCCGTTCCAACTGAACAAACAGCAGTGGCCAATACACCTGAAGCCG
This sequence comes from Acinetobacter sp. YH12069, assembly GCF_013419675.1. Taxonomy (NCBI): domain Bacteria; kingdom Pseudomonadati; phylum Pseudomonadota; class Gammaproteobacteria; order Moraxellales; family Moraxellaceae; genus Acinetobacter; species Acinetobacter sp. YH12069. The sequence continues at coordinate 131,557 of NZ_VOZS01000011.1, forward strand.
CGGTAACTGAAGCACCTGTGGAAACAGCACAGCAAGCACCTGAAGCCGTATCAGCGGATAACAACGCTGCACCCGTCATTGCCTCTTCTGCAGAAGCGCCAGTGAATGCCGATAGCGCATCGGCTGCATTGCCTGAAGCTCCTCAAGGACAACAAGATGCTTTTATGGCAGCACCTGAGACTCAAAGTGTAAATCCTGCAGATGCATCAATTCAAGCCAACCCAGAAGCACCTGTTGCTGACGAAGCCATCCAAGCTGCGCCTGAAGCCTCTGCAGATGTAGACGCGACAATCAACTAATCAGCGTATTTTCAAGGATGAAATAACGCAACATCTTCATTCTGTTGTTTTGCTCGCATACTCCTCCCAGGAAAAAGCAACAGAATGATCTCTATGTCTTTGGACTAAATAAGTTCAATTATCACAGATAAAAAAAAGCCAGAATTGATCTGGCTTTTTCGTGTCTAACTTTTAAATCTATGCCTAAAAGTTCAATCTACGTCTTAAATTTCAATCTGACTTCCCAACTCAACCACACGGTTGGTTGGAATTTGATAAAAATCGCTGACTGGACTGGTATTTCGCTGCATAGAGATAAACAGCTTTTCTCGCCAAGGTGCCATGCCTTCACCCAAGGTATGAATAATACGGTCTCTGGAAATAAAGAAACTGATTTGCATTAGATCAAATTCAAAGCCCAATTCACGATACGCATGCTCCAAAGCGGCAGGAATATTCGGCTGATCTTTAAACCCATAAAACATTGTGATTCGATAGAATCGATCATCTAGTTTTTCCGTGATCACCCGCTCATTTTCGGGTACAAATGGCACATCTCGGGTGTTGACCGTAACCATAATATTGCGTTCATGCAGAACTTTGTTGTGCTTAATATTATGCAACATGGCATGAGGCACGATCTCAGGCGTTCCTGTCAAGAATACGGCATCACCTGGAACAAACTTGGTTTCACTACCCATGCTGACACTGCGAATAAACAGGTCAATAGGCAAGGCATCTTTACCCAGTCGATTGAGCACCAATGCCCGACCATCTTTCCACGTCATTAAAATCGTAAACAATACCGCACCAATCAGGATTGGAACCCAACCGCCCGCTGCAATTTTTAATGATGTCGATGCAACAAAGATCAAATCAATCAATAAAAATGGCACTGCAAAAATCGCCACTTTCCAAACCGGCCAACGCCATAAACCATAAGCTAAAACTGAGATCAAAATCGTACCGCAGAGCATGGTCATGGTCACAGCTACGCCATACGCACTGGCCAAATTCGCACTGTTTTCAAACAGCAAGATCAAGATCAGCACCGAGATAAACAATGCCCAGTTAATAAATGGCAAATAAATCTGACCACGTTCAACTTCAGAGGTATGTTTCACTGTCAAACGCGGCAAATAACGCAATTGAATCGCCTGATTGACCATAGAAAACACCCCTGTGATCACCGCTTGAGAGGCAATCACCGCGGCCGCTGTCGCCAAAGCAATCATTGGATACAGTGCCCATTCTGGGATCAGCATATAAAATGGATTGGCTAAAGCTTCTGGATTACGCAGTAGCAAGGCACCTTGGCCTGCATAGTTCAACAGCAAACACGGCATCACCACAATAAACCATGCCAAGCGGATTGGGAGTCGGCCAAAATGCCCCATATCGGCATAGATTGCCTCACCACCTGTCATCGTTAATATGACCGCACCCATGGTCAAAAACGCAACATAGGGCTGCTGTACCACAAAATTGAAAGCCCAATGCGGACTGATCATGGTCAACACAAATGGCGTTTGCGAAATACTCCATAATCCAAATCCGCCAATGGATAAAAACCACATGAGCGTCAATGGACCAAAGAATTTACCCATCGTGCCTGTGCCATGGCGTTGCACTAAAAATAGCCCCGCCAAAATACCAATCGATAAGGGTTGCAGCCATTGGTTAAACATCGGCGTCGCAATACTTAAGCCTTCAATCGCGGATAACACAGAGATTGCGGGGGTAATGATCCCATCACCAAAGAACAAAGATGCCCCAATAAAACCAAGGGCGATCAGGTAGATTTTTTTGTTTTCGGCAATTCGTGTGGTTCGTAGATTCAAGGCCAACAGCGACATAATACCGCCCTCGCCATTGTTATCTGCGCGCATGATGATGCTGACGTATTTAAAACTAATCGTCAGCATGATGCACCAGAAAATCAGGGACAGAATACCCAGCACAGACGCTTCGCTAATCGCCAAATGTGCTGTGAGGAAACATTGGCGCAGCGCATATAATGGGCTCGTCCCAATGTCTCCGAATACTACGCCCAAAGCTGCCAAGGTGATGGCAGGCAATGCGGCTTTTTGTGCAGTACTTTGCATATAATTGTCTTCAATTTAGACAGGATTTTTGCGAATCATAGCACCGCTCAAGATGTTTTTGTCTAATTCAATTGTTTCTCTTGGCAGAATATATTTTTTTCGCTATTATCCACCGCGCAAAAGGTGAAGTGTCCGAGTGGCTGAAGGAGCACGCCTGGAAAGTGTGTAAACGTTTATAGCGTTTCGAGGGTTCGAATCCCTCTTTCACCGCCAGAATAAACTGCAATGCCAAGCAGAATGAAGGTCTAAATTAATAAAATTTAGGCCTTTTTTAATTTTATTGTCCTCAATATTAAATATTCCCCTCTAATTGATCTTTAAACTGTTTGGCCAATGACATCACAATATTTGAGTCCTGATTGATGGATTTAAATCACACGTTTCTTTCCTAACGCACGACTTATGGATTTTTATTGGCAGCAATAAGGACACGTTTATTTACAAATACAAATTTTATATTCTAAAGACAATTACTTAAGCCTATGCTAAAAATAAATCATCCTCTCAATATAGGCGCTATTCACAAAATTATTCATTAATTTAAACATCATAGAACTGAAACGCGATTGCGGTACTTTTAACTTGATCAACGAAAAACTTAAAAAACACCTTTCATATATCACTGCTATTCCGGAGAGAACATGAATAACAGCCAGAACTATGTTAAGCAGATCAAGAACGCCAAACGTGGTGGCTATACCCCAACCCTTGCCAAAGACATCAATAAACATAAAATTCAAAAAGCACAGCGTCTCATCGATGAATGGCGAAAGCTCGCCAATGAACTCCGCCCACAAATGCAACTGGAGATGGCATATACACTTGAGGAATGCGCACAGGATCTAGACCAAATTTTAAGAATGAAATAGCACTCAACGTTCATCCATCCTATTTTCCCGCCCACATCTTGTGGGCGAAACATTGCCTAATGCTATTTCTCTGGTTTTAGAGCCAAACATCGTTTGAATGCTGAATAAATCAAACGTATAAATTACATTCGATTTGCTGTTTTTTTAACTTGCGCCGCTTCAAAAAATCTGTAGAATGCATTCCACAACGCCGGCATAGCTCAGTTGGTAGAGCAACTGACTTGTAATCAGTAGGTCCACAGTTCGAATCCGTGTGCCGGCACCATTTCTTAGCCTCGCTTTTTAGTGAGGCTTTGATGTTTTTAGAGCCGCTCTTTTATGGCTTCCTCGCGCTAATCTGCACATAACGAATCAGCCCGTCTCGATACAACTTTTCGCACAATTTTGCCGTCATCTTGATTTTGAATTGATCCACATGACTCAGGCTCATCTGACTTTTTTGTTCTTGAATATAATCGGCAAAACCCTGAAATACGAATTCGCTGATATCTTCAATCTGGATATTTTCGAAACCTGCCTGTTGCACTTGGTGTTGTAAATTTTGCTTTGAATTTAAATTTTTCAAATTCACATCTGCTGCTTTCAACAGACTTTGATATTGCAGTCGCTGTAATGAATTTAAATTCAAAAACGTATCGGACAACATTAAATAGTGAAAAGCAAAGCGCCCTTTTGAATTCAAAACATCAACGACTGATAAAAGCAATAAATTCAAATTACTATGATACGCAGCATCAATACACAGCACGGCATCCATAGCGTTTTGTGGATAAATATTTTTTAAATTCAAAAATGAATCTTGCTGAATTTTAATCTTTGAATTTAAATTTTTTTGGATTTTTTCCACACATTCGGTTTGCAATTCGACTGCGGATAAGTTTTGAATTTGAAAATGTTCCATCCAAAAAACCAAGCTCGCACCCTGCCCACAACCGAGGTCTAAAACACGATCTGTAGATTTTAATTGAATGGATTCGGCAAGATGGAAAGCGAGTTTTTGACAGGCCGCAGGATAGGATGATTTTGCATCATCCCAATAGCCCAAATTGCTCCAAGCAAGTTCCGCATCATCTCCGAGTAGTCGACTGTTAATCGCATATTTATGGCTAGGGATGTGCTGACGAATTGCTTGAAGCCATTTCATGTTAGTAACCGAGTTGAGGGGCTACCTCCACTTTAGGTTTTAAACCCACAAACGGCAATGGTGCACCAAAAATTTCTGCAATATGCATAGCAGACGTTACCGCAGACTCTAAAATCGGCAGACCGTCACAAGACCATGAACCACAGAAGAAGACTTTACGTTCAGGGGATAAATGTCGTTGCTGTAACTCTTTATTCAGCGCCACGGTATGTGAATCCACCACTGCACGTGTCAAACTGACCGAAGAGATCACTTTTTTAGGATCAATCGGTGTCACTGGCTGCCAGGTTTGGAACACAGGGGTTTTACCCACCAAGCTCGGCTCAATGGAGTTGAGCCATACGGTAAATTGCTGACGGGTAAATTTACGATCCATCATATAACTTAGTACAGACCAATCTTTACGCTTCGGCGGCATCACCGTTTGATCAGTGTGGATCACCAACTGACCTTGCTCAAATTTAAATTTCTTTAAGAGCTCAATATCGTCAGCAAACTGAGTAGAATCTAAAAATTCTTCCGTTTTGGTGGTTGGTGTCGCAACAACCACGCGATCGAATAGATGATGTGCACCGGCCTCAGTTTCCACCAAGACTTTATCGTCTTGCTCGAGCACTTTGGTAATTGCCGTACCACTTTGAATATTTAAACCTTCAATCAGTTTATCAACCAACGCAGGTGTACCACCTTGGATACGCAACAAGGCATCACCATTGGTCAATTGACGCAAGAAAATCAACAGCGGTTTAGCAGGCCATTCGCCAATCGTTTTCGGGTTACAGGTGCAAATGGTATACAACACTGGCATGACCGCACCATGCCAAAATACTTCTTCAATTTCATTTTTATTAATGAACTCGGCAAGCGTGATGTCCTGATTTTTTGATTTAAAAAATCGAGTGATCGCGGCTTTGAGTTGCAACATTCCTTTGACTAAACGCCAGCCATATTGTTGTAAGCCTTTACGGTTATTAATAATTGGGAAATTACCAATACGGCTACGACTGGTGGTCAACCACGTTTCTGTACGATCTTCAAATAGCCAACTGCATGCCATATAGGTACGGACAGGGAAAGTTTTAATCCCTAAATGGGTCGCCAAACTTAAGGTATTTTTCCAAAGATGTGGATTCATCACACGCAAAGGGGCATCGATCAAGCCGCCTTCAAACTCAGTGCTGTGGCTATCCATACCACGACCAGGCAGAGCTTCGAAAATTGTAATGTTATGCCCTGCGTCTTTAAGAATTCTTGCGGTAGCCAGCCCAGCCATGCCACTACCGATGACTGCAATTTCCAATTTTCTTTTCCATCTATAAAACACAGTTTAAAAGTATGACTGATCAGAAGTTAAAAATAGCTATTAAAAAATACCAGATTCGCACTTTTTGTATGGATTTCAGTACAGCCGTTTTTAAGTTAAATTTACAAATATTTACAGTCAAAAAGCACACAATTTAAGCTTTGTTTTTTAAACATATTTTTCTTTAAAATTTTAATTACTCTATAAAACCAAACAATTAAATTAACCATTTTTATAACTTTCGGTTTACTTTAAAGCCAAGTCTCGCTAAGATGCGCCACATAAGAAAGTGATAAATTCATCACAATTTATAAAAAGTAAAATGATATTTAAATCATGACAACTATAAATACTACAGCGCTCAATAAAAAAGCCTCTGACTGTTCAGAGGCTTTTTTTTCGGCTATTTCAACGGCATGAATTTCACTTAAGCTTCATGCGCCAGCGCAATTTCACCAAATTTTCCGTTATTGAAATCATCAAAGGCTTGAATAATTTCAGCTTTGCTATTCATCACAAATGGGCCATAACCTTGAATCGGCTCATTTAGTGGCTCACCGCTAAGTAACAGAAATTGTGTGTCCTGCAACGCTTGTAGCTGAATGGCGATATCATCTTTGGCAAACATGACCATCGAACTGTCTTGAACTTTATGGCTTTCATTCACCACAACCTCACCCTTCAAGACCACCAAAATGGTGTTATGCCCTTCAGGTACATGTAAGGTGGTTTCATATTGAGCTTTCAATTCACCATCCCAGACATTCACTGGACTAAAGGTTTGTGCAGGCCCAAGGTGACCACCCATTTCACCAGCAATCACCCGAATATGCCCTGCACCTTCATCCATGTCTATGCGAGGAATATCTTGGCGTGTGATCGCTTGATAACGAGGCTGGGTCATTTTGTCTTTTGCCGGTAAATTCACCCACAATTGAACCATCTCAAAAAGACCACCTGCTTGAGCAAATTCAGGCGAATGAAATTCTTCATGTACCAGACCCGCCCCTGCGGTCATCCATTGCACATCGCCTGTTTGAATTGTGCCGCCACCACCACTTGAGTCCTTATGAGTCACTTCACCGCTGTAGGCGATAGTCACCGTTTCAAAACCACGATGTGGATGTGAACCTACACCATGCCGTGCAGTGGTGGGATCGAACTGATAAGGTGCCGCATAATCCAAAAGCAAAAATGGGCTAATCGCCTGACCTAGACGATCATAGGAAAATAAGCTTTTGACTGGAAAACCATCGCCCACCCAGTGCATTTGCTGATTACGATAAACACCAATTACTTTTTTCATTTCTTAGCTCCTATATTCATACGATAGGATGAACATAGCGCTTATTTTAAGCTTTGAAATACTTGATGGCCATCATCCAGATAGCATTCTATATCTCAAATTTAGAACAATACTCAGACATACAATCTGCACCTCACTCAAAACCAAGCATTAATTCAGAAATTCTAAGCTTTAAGTCATATATAACGATGAATTATCCCAATTTTATGATTGAGCTTCTCATTTAAACCCATTTCATTGTCTCATTTTTACAACTATTCTAAATCTAGTTAACACGCAGATTTCATCTGATCCTGCGTACTTGCAAACAGGAAAGAGGACAATAAAATGGGCAAACCTTACGTTCGTTTAGACAAAGATAATGCCGCGGTACTTTTAGTGGACCATCAAACAGGTCTACTTTCATTGGTTCGCGACATTGATCCAGATAAATTTAATAATAATGTGCTCGCACTGGCTGCAGCCGCTAAATATTTTAATCTTCCAACAATTCTCACCACCAGTTTTGAACAAGGTCCAAACGGTCCATTGGTTCCTGAACTCAAAGAAATGTTCCCTGACGCACCTTATATTGCACGCCCAGGTCAAATTAATGCTTGGGACAATGAAGACTTTGTGAAAGCCGTCAAAGCAACCGGCAAAAAACAATTGATTATTGCGGGTGTGGTGACTGAGGTTTGTGTTGCTTTCCCAACCTTGTCTGCTTTAGAAGAAGACTTTGATGTCTTTGTAGTGACCGATGCTTCAGGTACTTTCAACCATTTAACCCGCGACTCAGCATGGGAACGTATGACACAAGCAGGTGCACAGCTCATGACCTGGTTTGGTACCGCATGTGAATTACACCGCGACTGGCGTAATGATATTGAAGGTTTAGGTGCGCTTTTCGGCAACCATATTCCAGACTACCGCAACCTCATCAACAGCTATACGCAAAATACTGAAAAGAAATAATCCTTCAGTAGTAAAAAGCGGCTTCGAGCCGCTTTTTTTATACCTCATGTATAAATTGACGTATGATGATTTGAATTGAAATAATTTTTCACTGCATAAGGTGATCCATGCATTCATTTGATGACTATTACTACTTTTACTTGGTGGTGAAACATGGCGGTTTTAGCGCTGCAAGTGAAGCATCAAATATAACAAAATCAAAATTAAGCCGACGCATTTTAGATCTCGAAGCCAAATATAATGTCACCCTTATTCAGCGTTCTACCCGACACTTTAAGGTCACGACATTAGGCCAAGAATTGTATGAAGAATGCATAAAAGTGATCGAACAAGTTGAATGTGCGCATCAGGTGCTCCTGAAGCAAAAAAGTGAACTTGAGGGCTTGGTTAAAATTAGTTGTCCACCGGTTATGATGGAACATCAAATTCGCCCCTTGTTAAATCAATTTTTAAAAGATCATCCCAAAGTTCAGGTTGAACTCGAGCTGTCTAGCCGCCGTGTAGATGTCTTGCATGACGACATTGATTTAGCGATTCGTACCAATTTTAGTAAGAATGAAGACTCGAGCATTATTGTACGTGACGTGATTAAAACCGTGCATTGCTTAGTGATTAGTCCTGAACTTTTACAAGGGCGCGAGTTAAAGCATATTACGGAATTAACAGAATTTCCGAGTATCGTTTTAGGTACACAGAAAAACCGCTATCAATGGCATTTGCATCATACCGGACAGCAAGAGCAGATTGAAATTGCCTTACAACCTCGAATTAAAAGCAATGACTTAGCCGGTGCTTATTATGCAGTACTGGATGGTTTAGGCATTGCAGACTTACCGTATTTAACGGTACAAGCAGATATAGAGGCAGGTCGTTTAATTCACCTCTTCCCCGAATGGTGCTCAAATGTCGGTACGGTACAATTGGTATATGCTTCCCGTAAAGGTCAGCGCCTAGTCATGGAGAGATTAATTGACTATTTAGTCGCTGGAATTCGTGACTATGCTCCGGAGCATGATGGCTATTTAGTTTAATGTTCTAGACCACAAAAAAAAAAGCCAGAACTGAGTTCTGGCTTTTTTAAATCTACGGTTGGATCACTAAATTAGATTTTACCCACTAGGTCGATCGATGGTGCAAGCGTCGCTTCACCTTCTTTCCATTTTGCAGGACATACTTCACCTGGGTGTGCATGTACATATTGAGCAGCTTTTACTTTACGCATCAATTCAGAAGCATTACGGCCGATACCACCTGCGTTGATTTCAACGATTTGGATTTTACCTTCAGGGTCGATCACGAAAGTACCACGGTCAGCAAGACCATCCGCTTCAATTAAAACATCAAAGTTTTTCGCAAGTGTCCAAGTTGGATCGCCAACCATTGGGTATTCGATTTTCTTAATTTCTTCAGAAGAATCGTGCCAAGCTTTATGCGTGAAGTGTGTATCAGTAGATACTGAATAAATTTCTACGCCCATTTTTTTGAATTCAGCATAGTGATCAGCAAGATCGCCTAATTCTGTTGGACATACAAAAGTAAAGTCAGCAGGATAGAAAAACACCACAGACCATTTACCGTAGAAGTCTTTTTCTGAAACTTCAATAAATTGACCGTCTTGGTAAGCGGTAGCGTTAAATGGTTTTACTTCAGTATTAATTAAACTCATTTGATATTCCTCTAACTCATTTCAGGGATTGCTTATCTGTTGAAGCTAGAATACGAAATATCAAACCATAGGTAAAACCGAACTTTTTTATAAAAACTATCGGATTTTTAGATTTATTATTTAAATCAATCTTTGCCTTTCCATCGAGCAAACCAATCAATTTCAATGAGAGCAAGGCTTTATATCCATACAGAGGGCCTGCCAAGCAGCCTGTATAAACTGTTGTTTATAGTGTGATGGTGGCGTTTTGACTTTATGCGATAACCATGCCCGACAATAATTTTCCGTTGCCCCTAAGACCAAAGACATCATTAATTCTTTGGGTAAATGCTCGATCAAATGCCAATCGGATTGTGCGGTCAACCAATCCAGCAGCGCGGTATTGCGTTGTAGATTAAGTTGTTTTAACTCGGCTTGTAGCGTTTCCTTACGCATACTAAACCCTGCAGCATATAAGAATTCTGCAAAATCAGGATAGGCTTCGACCCAGTCTATATACGAGCACAAAATGGCTTGAATGCCTTCCTGCAGCGATTGGGCCTGTGTCAAGGCGTCTGCCCTTTTCGTAAATTGATCTTGCAATGCCGCAAAATACAATGCTGCTACTAAACCATCTTTATTTTTAAAATGATGGTAAATCGCACCAACACTGGTCTCTGCACGGTCTCGTACATGTTCAATCGTCGTCGTTTCAATCCCTTGCTCTAAAAAACACGCGAGGGCTTCTCCTAAGATCTGCCTTTTAAGTTCCGCTCGGCGACCGCTGTAAATTTGTTGCAATAATGCTTGATTTGACGACATCGATACCTTCCCTTTGATCGGGTCATTTTAAAACAATGTTGGCTTTTTTTAATAGCTGTGACGTCATTTACGCCATTAACAGAACAATATTCTGTATTAGAATTATATTCTGAATAATGACGGATAATTAAGCATGAGCCAAGCATTAAAATTATGGAAGACCTTCCAAAACAAACCCGCAGGGAAATGGACTTTTTCAAAATTGCTGTGTTTGAAAGCACCGTATTTCAGCAGTATTTCGCCTGTTTTTGATGAATTAAAGCCCCAATACTGTGAACTACATATAAAAAAACAGCGCAGCGTGCTGAATCATATTGGCACTGTCCACGCGATTGCCATGTGTAATATGGCTGAATTGGCTGGCGGAACCATGACCGATGTGACCGTTCCGAGCAGCCATCGTTGGATTCCCAAAGGCATGACTGTGGAATATTTGAAAAAAGCTGATACAGATTTAACAGCCATTGCCACGCCTGTCGATGTTAATTTTACGTGGAATGCAGGGAGTGATTATTTGGTGAATGTCGTGGTGAACAACACACGTAATGAAGCAGTTTTTAAAGCCGTGATTACCATGTGGGTTTCTGCAAAAAAATAAGTCATCGACTCAATTGCAAAATGAAACTGATCTTTCAAGATGAGACCTGCGAAAAAAAACCCTCAAGATTGAGGGCTTTTTTTGATGATGATCTACCGTTTTAAACGCTGTGTTTAAGGTTCATTAGAACGGATATACACACCAATTTATAATTAACATATATATTTCAAAAACTTAATATACTATGTATTGTATTTTGTAAAAATATAATGAAAAAATACTTAAAAAATTTACACTTTTTTATTACACTGAAATTTAGTGTTAATTCGCAAGCTATGAAAAAACAAATATACTAAACTGGAACATAAGCCTGAGCTAAACGCTTTTCTGTAGATGCCTGTGTCGTGTAAAAACGCTCTTGAATAGCATATACAAAATTCTTCAAGGACTCTTCGTCTGTAATCGTGTATTTACCATTTGCATCTGTAGGTAAGCCCAAGGTCTGAATATAGCTATGTAAGCTATTTTGAACTTGAGGGCTATATGAATTGTAAGTATCTAATGCTTTAGCGATGTTCTTACGATTTGGAATGCCTACTTTATCTACAGTGTACGAAGGATCAACAGCTAATAGACCACCCAATTGAAAAAATTGTGTTACTTCCGCGGTTGTCGCCGCTCTATAAAGCGTATTCAATCCTTTAAAAATACTATTCATGGCACTTAAGCTTTTAAAGTATAGATGCCCTGTACTTTTATCAAATATTGCATCAGGAGAGTCAGTTAAAACTACAATAGGGTTATCCAACACCTCTGGCTGATTAGAAAAACTTAACGTCTTTCTATAAATTTTTGCACTAGGTAAAACTTTTTGGATATAGTAAAAATCATCGCTCTGACGCTTAAAAATTAAATACTTAATGTCCTTGTACTGAGCAGCAGTGATGGTAGGCAATGAAGTACTTACTTTTTTCTCTAATTCTAGAATAGGATTTGTTACATCAGCCAATGAGCTCAGATCTACTTTAAACCAATCCCCGTTTTGGGCTATAGCTGTTGGTGTATAAGAAATAGTATTTAAAGTTGTCGGTAGTAAGCCCGCATAAAAGTCAGGACAGTTTTGACCAGACAAAACGACATGAAACTTTGCATTATTCCGTGAATACAGAAAATTCATTACCACCCCTTAGTCTAAAATTAAAAATGTATACTCATTCACTTTTGTAAGAGCAATATAACTTCGCATATCACCATTACTATCTTCAAAAAGCTCATCAATAGTTTTTATTTCTTTCTTAGAAATTACCAAAACTTTTGAATCATCTGTATGTTTTATAAAATAAAATTTATATCCCAATACTAAAAAGATTGGATTAAAGTAAAAAAATCGAGTCCTAGCTAGGACGATTAGCATTAATACAAAGAAAAGTAGGAATGACTTCAATGTAGGTAAACTAATGGAAACAAATGCATAACCTAAATAAATTGGAAGATAAAAGTCATTTGCCTGCTCAAATTCTTTTACTTTTTTTCTCTCTATAACATCCTGATCTAAATACTTAAAACTAAATTTTATTGAAAAAAATGAAAGAAAAAGCAAAGCAATCAGATAAATCACATAAGCAACATATGTGATTGACTCAGTTAAAAATTTTTCACTAAATTTAAAATTTTCAATGTTTAGTAAAAGTGAGATTAGGTATTTAACCCAATCCCATTTCAACCAGACATTTTCCTCATGAGAAATAAGGAAAATCAATCCTGCTAATGCGATGGAAATAGCAGTTAAAACTATATGAAGTATATGTTTCATGCCATGCCCCCATCCAAAAACTGAGATTGATTATGGTTATTTTTCAATCTAAATAAAAGTATGCTACGACATAATTTGTCGTATAGATACTCATTATTTAACTTAAAATTTTTACTATATGAGCTTCAGCCTCTTTAAATGAGATTTGCTCATTAAGTAGCATGGGCATTATAAAATCTAGAGACTTTTGCAATAAATTATTTTGAAAAGCTAGATTATTGATTTGTTCAATCATAGGATCGACAATTTGATAATATTTATTTAATAAACTATTTGGAGGAACTACTATTAAACTATTATCAATTATCCCTTTATTAATATGTGGCTGTTGCGCTCCTGTTCTCAAGCTCATTAATCTAGGAACTTCTGACAGAAAATAAGGGTACAAAAATGAAGATTTTAAATCTTCGTTCTCTCTAATACCTACTACTGATTGATTAGTTGCTGCATCTAATGCCAAAATAGAAGGTCTTATATATCTGACAATCGATACAACTACAGTTCCTTTTGGTAATAGCTGAGCAGCAGAGTTTTCTAATCCTAGCTTGCTAATCTTTTGCAAAGAACTTGTTATAGGAAAATTTGAAACTTCTGCAGAGCTGAGCCATGGTATTTCGCCATCACTCCAATATTCATCAGTCTTAGTATTAGGAGTTCCACCTAAGCAAGTTTTTGTTATATCTCCGATTTTTTTAACTTCCCATTTATTAGGAATCATAGTATTTAATGTTTGATTAAATACTAATTCCCCCCCTAAAGCTTTGTATGGCTTATTATTTTCATTAGGAAAATTAAATTGTTTAAACCAAAAATTATAAATACAGACAAGAAATTCACTTAGCTGGCTGACAATTTTTACATTAGTATCAATTTTTTTTAAAACATTTAAAAAAAACTCTCCTATTAATAATTCTTCTTTCCGACTCTTTAATCTTGGAATTTTTAAATTCACCAAATCACTTTTTTTAAAATGTGGAATAACAAGCCCCACATGATAATTTTCAATTGTTTTCTGGATATACTCTGAACGCAAAACAGCAAATAAATACTGATAATCAATTTTAGTTGGATCGCATCTAAAACTCATCATGTCTTGAGCGAAACAAAAGTTTACTGGATCAGGGACTAAGCATACTCGCCCAGGAGTACCCTTATTCACAAATATTATATCATTTGGCTCAGGATGAGCTCTGAAGAAATTTGCTTTAGTCTCCTCATTAATATAACGAATATTTTCAAAGGTCGGATAAATACTACTGTGCTTTATACAGTTTGTAGCAATTAAAGGGAATCCTGTATCTGCTAAAGGTACAGATTTACCTCGATTATCAACAATCTTACTTAATAAACTTGTTAAAGTAGAATAGTTACGATTCATATTTTAGACCATTCAACTGTTGACTTATTGCACTCTGTAAATTGGATGATTCACTAAACAGAATCGATAAATTCTTTTGCATTTCATTAATTTTATTAGTAAATTCTTCTACACCTATATCAGTATTATCGAATTTCACTTCAAAATATTGTCCTGCACTAAAACTATAATTTTTTTTCTGGATTTGCTCATAGTTCAAACAAATAGAAAAACCTTCTTGAAAGGATTTATTATTAAACGTATCAATAATTAGTTTTTCCTCTTCACCATTCAGAATAGTTTTTTGATTTTTTCCATCTTTAATTTTTTCTCCAAGATCAGAAGCATCAATTAAAATAACATCATCTTTACTATTACCATCTAAAAATAAAATAGAGACATTCGTACCAGTAGTAGCAAAGATATTTGACGGCATAGAGATTACACCTGCCAAAATTTTATTTTTAACAATATATTCTCTGATCGATACATCAATACCCGTCTGTGATGTGATAAAACCTGTGGGTAAAACGATGGCAGCCCTTCCATTAGGTTTTAGCGAATAAATTATATGTTGCAAAAATAATTGGAAAATTTCCATTTTATCTTTGGAACGAGCTTTAATTTTAGGAATGCCAGCAAAAAAACGTTCTTTATTTGCTTTAGTATCGAGATCATCTCTAAAATCACTAAAATCCAATTTAAAAGGAGGGTTTGAAACAATATAGTCAAACTTTTTAAGCTCGTTACCATCCTTATGATAAGGATGAAGCATGGTATTACCTTGTACTACATTCGGAATAGAGTGAACTAAATTATTCAGAATTAAGTTCAAACGTAATAAATTTGATGACTTTTGAGAAATGTCTTGTGTGTAGATAGCACAACGAGTTTCACCAATAACATGAGCCACATTCATTAGCAAAGTGCCTGAACCTGCTGCTGGGTCATAGCAAGTCACATTCTTTACTTGTCCCTGTTGATCCTTGGGAACAAGGATCTCTGCCATAATACGTGCGACTGCATGTGGCGTATAATATTCTGCGTACTTACCCCCACTATTCGAGTTGTAGTCTTTGACCAAATATTCAAAGATAGAAGCATAGAAATCGAACTTCTGATCAAAAATACGTTCAAAACTAAACTCTACTAATTCATTAATGATCGCTTTACAAAATTCATCACGCTTAGAAGGATCACTAATAAACTGGCTAAGCTCATCAAATAGCTTGATTTTTGCACCACCATCGGTTTGAACCGCAAAAATCTCATTATTCTGAATAGAGATATCTCTTAATGTATCATCAAAAAGTTTTGAAAAATCAGGTTCATTTTGTTGGCTGAATAAGTAGCTAATAAAGTGCTGAGGTTTGAGAATTGCTGTATCTGCTGGCATTTGTAATGCAAGCATCTCTAACTTATCATCCGACATTTTAGAAAGCACATCTTCCCATTTTTCAGCTTGGGCTAAACTCGGTTCGACTTTTTTAGCTTCATAAGCAAATTTATCATTCAGAAATTTATACAAAAATACTTGAGTAATGATCTTAAATTCATTTCCATCATTGCCCAAACCATTACTTGCACAAATGGCTTTTAATCCATCAATAAGTTCTCTTACTTTTTGTTGAAACTGAACTTCTACCATTGCCCTGAACCACCATTAAACTCTTTGAGGTACTCATTTACCACAAGCTGGTTAATATACCGTGTTGTCATTGGATTTAATGCAATGTTCTGTTCATTTTTAAAGCGCTTGATAATATTCGGCATCATCACTCGAGCAAAGTAAGCTTCGTTATCTAGTACATTTTCACTGTCTAGCACACGCTCATCTGCATCCTGTTTGAGTCCGATCAAAGCTTCATAAATCTGTCTTTCAGATTTTGAAATATCTCCTTGCTCATGCAGTCTCTTATGCACACGCGTGAACTTAATGTCCCCTTTATATTTATCACTGAGTTGCTTATTCGCACGATTCAATTCTTTTATTCGCTCATGAATTTGTTGCAAAGTACCAATATTGGCGACCATCTCGTGCTGGGTGACTTCGCTCAATTTCTTCTTTTTGAACAAACGTTCGAGCTCTTCTTTTAAGCTGATAAATTTCTCATCTTGCTGGTCAAAATTACTCGCTAAAGCCTCTCTCGTTTTACGTAACGTATCTTTGAGTTGATCTGCTAGAACTAATTCTTCCTCGGCAATTTTCTTAAATTTAAAAATCACATCTTCAAGAGCTAAATTAAGTAAATTTGTAGTGTCCTCACCACTTTCAATACTTTCTTTTAAATTCAGCATATCTAAATGATTACTAGTCTCTCGGAACATAATATTGATCTTTTCAAAATCTAAAGATCTAAGTTGCTCATAGTCTCCCTGTAACCTCATCAGGTTATATAAGCTTTTTGCATCGGCTAAGCTTTTCTTAAGTTCTAGAACCTTCTTACGATCTGCAATTTCCTTAATTTGATCAGTAAATAACTCCATGTTGTCCGTATCAAAACGGAATAACAAATCTTTTAATTGATTAATTTCCTGATCAATTTCTTCTCTAGATTTGAAAAGATGAGAATAGCTATCCATCTCATCGCCTAATTCCGCCTGCAATTCCTCAAAATAAGCTTTGTTTGTTGCATCAAATTCTTTTCGAATATCTGCAAAGTCGACAACGTAACCATACCTAAAATCCTTGTAAGTACGGTTCACACGAGTTAATGCCTGAAGCAAGTTATGCTCTCGGATCACACGACCAATATAAAGCTTCTTTAATCGAGGAGCATCAAAACCTGTTAGCAACATGTTATACACAAAGAGAAAATCAATTTTTCCTGCTTTAAAAGCATCAATCCAATCTTTGCGCTCTTGTTTATCACCCACATCATGTAAAATGAGTGCAGCAGATTTAACCTTGTTTTTTTCTTTTAGATGCTCTGTATAAGATGTATCTGTCTTAGTGACATCATTGTCTTTTTTATATTTTGCATTAAAAATCTCAAACATCTGTTTCGCTTGCTCTGAGCTATCACAGATGACCATTCCACCTATAGTCGAATCATTACAAGCTCCACGACTATTCTCAAAATCTTGAACAATGTAATCCAGCATTGGTTCTACAAAAGTTGGATGCGCATAAATAATTTTTTTATCGACATCTCCCTGCTTAACCTCTGCTTGTGCTAATGCCTCTTGTAAAGCAATTTTATAGTTGGTTTGAATATCCTCTCGAATCAAACGTAATGTATAGCCATCAGCAATTGAAGCATTGTAGTAATACTTATGAATGTAATCTCCAAACAGCGATCTTGAATTATAGTCCGTTCCTAATAGTGGCGTCCCTGTCAGACCAATTTTGATTGCATTACGATCAGAAACATCTAAATTTGCAAGAAAGCTACCTTTAGGGTTATAGCTACGATGTACCTCATCTAAGAAGTAAACACGCTGTATATCAACACTGTAATCCTTTGTAGACACAATCGTTGGATCATCTGCAAACTTCTGGATATTAATGACAGTAATCTCTGGTTTGCCACTGTTATTGTGGATGACCTTGGTTGCCTTAATATCTTTAGTAAATTCATCTCTAGAGTTAATCGTATGTACAACGAGCCCACGACTTGCAAATTCACTCTGTGCTTGTTGCAGTAAATCAAGTCGATCCACAATGAAATAAAACTTAGGAATTACATTATTCCGTTGATAATAATCCGTCAAAAATTTGACGTTATAGTACGTTAATGCAGTTTTACCACTACCTTGAGTATGCCAAATAATTCCTTTACGGATACCTTCATCTAATTTTCTTTCAATTGCCTTAGTTGCAAACAGTTGTGGATAGCGCATGATATGTTTTTGCACACCATTTTCTGTTTCCACATAAGCAATTGAATAACGTAACATAAATGCTAAACGCTCTCGGCTTAGCAAAGAAGTACAAATTCGGTTGGTAGGTCTATTAGGATCTTTATTGGTAATAAATTCAGGGCTATTTCTAATCACCTCAAAATTATTGTCTTTAAGAATACGAATTTCTTCTGATTCAGCTAAAGGACTAAGTAAATAAGTTAGATTAAAAATTTCTTCTTCTCGGAAGTAATTAAAACTTGGCTTGTGATACGACGGAGTAGCATAAAAAGCGCCCATGATTGGCTGAATAGCCTCATCGTCGTATTCCATATTGTTTGAGAAGATCATGAACTGAGTAATGTTGATAAATCTTTTAAATTTAGAGTTTTGGAAACGCTTATTTATTCGGTCTCTTTCTGCTAAGACACCATCTTTATTATTTGGTTTCTTCACCTCAATAAAGACTAAAGGCATACCATTTACTAGGATCGTAATGTCAGGACGGAATTCATCATCTCCGTTTTGACAAGTAAGCTCCGTAACAACATTGAATGTATTGTTATTGATATTTTCAAAATCAATGAGTTTGATACCAGAACGATTGACCAACTTGCTGAAGAATACTTTCCCTAAATCATCATTATCTAAAGTTAGCTTTAAATCTTGTAACGCTCTCTGAATATCATCTTTTTCAAATGAAGGGTTAATTCGGCTTACTGATTCCAAGAATATTTCAGGGAAAATATTAGACTCCATATCCCATGTATGTTCTTTTAAAGAAAGATACTTATAACCAAGCCTTGTTAAATGAAGAATTGTTGGAATTTTTACGCGAGCATCTTCATTGAACTTCATGGAACCCTCTTTTAATGTTTCTTTACTCGATAATCATACATCATCTGGCAATAAATCTTTCGGTGAAACATTCAAACATTTTGCTAATTCGTATATTTTTTCAATAGTTAAATTAACCTCACCACGCTCAATTCGCCCCATGTAACTACGGTCAATATTACAAAGCAAAGCTAGTCTTTCTTGCGATATTTTTTTTAGTTTTCTTTGTTTCCGAACCTTCAAACCAAAAGAAACTGTAAGTTCTGACATATTTTGAATCAACTGTTCAAAAAATAGAACTATTACCAATTGATGACTATATATCCACGGACTATAATCCTCTTTTTAAATATTATGATTGAAGCCTATGCACCTCTCCCAAATGCCTCTTTTTGATGTTTTTCTTCCAGTTATTCAAGAAAACACTATTAAGCACTGGACATTTAATCATTTTTGGCTAGAAATTAAATTATCCGATAAAGAACGGACTCGTTTTAATCGCCAGAGAATGTACAGAATACTTCGGAAACTTGTTGAACTTGGTTTCTTAGAAAAGAAAATAAATTATAGTAATCACAGGTTTTCTCGTTTTTACGAAACTGACAAAACTATAGAGCTTAGTAAGCGTCCGCTGAACACACCTTCTGAATTCATCCTATAAGCCTTAATTTAGTCCCCACTTAGAAACAAGTGGGGACTTAAATTTATGACTACAAATCATCAGACATCCATCGCATCTCTTGCGAA
>NZ_VOZS01000012.1:0-143531 GCF_013419675.1 Acinetobacter sp. YH12069
AGTTCTTTATCCGACATAGACACCAACATATCAAACCGTCCGCTTCGATAATCGCAAAAGCGCATATTCTAAAAGCGGACATTTTTACTTTGGAGAAACCGGACATTTCTACTTTGGGCTTACAAAAGCATTTCGTATAACCTCTATTATGTTAAATAGAATCCTCTTTAGTTGAATATTCATGCTTATAAGTGGTGTGTAAATCTTAAGTGAGAAAATCACTTTTATTTCAGCACACGTCAGATGCCGTGATCGCAGAAATTACCGAATTTTTGCATCATCATTTTGATCTCAATCATGTGACTGTACAGCTAGAATCAATCGATTATGCTGAACATTGTGAGATGAACCATAAATATCATGTTTCATAGACATCTGACATTTAGTAGTACGTGAAGAAACCCTATATTTTGTATCGTCCATCCTAAGTGGTTTTAGATATTCCTTTGGCACAGTTAGGTACTTTTTTTAAAGAAGATGGAAAATTCATTATTGGGGAAAATGGTAAGTATTTAAAATAAAAACATAATTTATTGTGAAGGCCCTGAAAAATGGTTTTTTTTATTTCCCATGTCACATTGACAATAATCAATATGATTTACATACTGGTTACATTAGAGCCATTTAAGGATAGTGTAGATTGAACAATCTTCAGGCCTGTAATTTATATAAAGCTTTAACCGATGAAACGCGGGTTAAAATTTTACAAACACTGCATTCAGGTGAATGTTGTGCCTGTGAACTATTGAAAAATTTATCAATTACGCAATCTACGCTCTCCCATCATATGAAGTGTCTGACTGAATTAGGTCTAGTCAAGGGAAGAAAAGATGGACGCTGGATGCGTTATTCACTAAATATCCCTTGTACCGAACAGCTCTATTCATTCACTAAAACACTTTTAGTCGGCCAAGGTTAGGGGGATTTAAATGGACAGTATTATTGCAATCTTTGCATGGTTAAATAGCGTCCTGTTGAAAATGACATGGCTATCAGATGGAGTTGCCTGGTTCGTTGAAAATATCTTAGGTTTATCGATTGCCACGCAAGTCGGTGGCAGCGTGCATTTTTTTATCTATGATGTCATTAAAATTTTTATACTTTTAAGTGTCCTGATCTATTCACTGTCGTATATCCAGAGCTATTTCCCTCCAGAACGAACCCGACAAATTCTGGGACGCATGAAAGGGATTAAAGCCAATATCATGGGTGCCTTACTGGGAACCATTACCCCATTTTGTTCATGTTCATCTATTCCTATCTTTATTGGTTTTACTCGGGCCGGTTTACCTGTCGGCGTAACATTCTCTTTTTTGATTTCCTCTCCTTTGGTCGATTTAGCTTCCATTATTTTACTCGCGAGTATCTTCAACTGGAAAATTGCCATGATCTACGTGGTACTTGGTCTGATTCTGGCAGTCCTAGGTGGTTCACTCATCAGCTTTTTCAAAATGGAAAGGTATGTCGCTGAATTTGTAACGCACAATAATGCGGTGCAAGATGATGAAAATTTTAAAATGTCCGCGAAAGAGCGTCGCGAATTTGCCTGGGAGCAGGTGGTCGAAATCTTCCGGAAAGTTTGGATCTATGTCTTGATCGGTGTCGGTATTGGTGCTGCGATTCATAACTGGATTCCAACGCAGTGGATTACTGCCTTATTAGGGCAAGACCATTGGTATTCAGTGCTTGTTGCGACTGTGGTCGGCATGCCGATGTACGCAGATATATTTGGATCTTTACCTATCGCAGAAGCATTGGTAGCTAAAGGTGTGGGCTTAGGTACAGTTTTGGCCTTTATGATGGCGGTGACAGCGCTTTCTCTGCCATCGTTAATTTTGTTAAAACAGGTCGTGAAGAAACAATTGCTCAGCCTTTTTGTCGCGATTGTTTTTGTTGGTGTTTTAATCATTGGATATAGTCTAAATTTAGTTGGTCAGTTCTTTATATAAAAAAGCAGTCTCAGGAGATTAGAAATGCAGATTAAAGTTATGGGTACAGGTTGTCATAAATGTAAGGCTTTACTAGCAGCGACAGAAAAAGCAGTGAAAAGCAGTGGGGTACAAGCTGAAATTGAGTATGTCACGGACATAATTAAGATTGCTGAAACAGGTTTGATGAGTACGCCTGGTCTAGTCATTAATGATAAAATTGTCTCAAGCGGTAAAGTATTAGAAGCTCCAGCAATAGCTGAGTTAATTGAAAAAAATAAGTAAATTGAGTTATTGAAATTTAATATAAAAAACCAGTTGCTCCGGCAACTGGTTTTTTATATTAAAGAAAAATGAAAGGGGAAAGGGCTTTGAATCATAAACAGAATGAAACGGATGTGATCATTATCGGTGGTGGGCAGGCTGCTTTATCTACGGCTTATTTTTTAAAGCGAAAAAAAATACCATTCATTATTTTAGATGATCAAAATCAAGCAGGTGGAGCCTGGTTACATGCCTGGAATTCTTTGCGTCTATTTTCACCGAATAGCTGGAGTTCCTTACCAGGTTGGGTTATGCCGAATACAGAACAAACGTATCCGACCAAGAAAGAAGTTATTGAATACTTGCAGCAATATGAGCAGCGTTACCACTTTCCGATTATTCGTCCTATATATGTTGATCACGTCAAAAGCGAAGGAGAGGCATTGAGTGTGCATGCAGGTGAACAGTTATGGAAAGCCAAGGCTGTAGTCAGTGCAACGGGCACCTGGAGTCATCCTTATATCCCATCTTACCCGGGCCAAGAAAATTTTAAAGGGCTGAAATTACACTCCGCCCATTATCAAAATGCAGAACCGTTTAAAGATAAGCACGTCATGATTATCGGTGGTGGAAATTCCGGAGCACAAATTTTGGCTGAAGTTTCCCAAGTGGCAGACACTCTTTGGATCACGCCAACACCTCCTCAATTTTTAGCAGATGATGTTGATGGCCGTATACTATTTTTACGTGCGACAGAGCGTTTAAAGGCAAAATTAGAAGGCGGCACAATAGATCAGCCTGTTGGCGGTCTAGGTGATATTGTCATGATTGATTCAGTCAAAGATGCACGTTCACGAGGAGTTTTACATAGTGAGCGCCCGTTTTCGGCTTTTACAGAAGATGGCGTGATTTGGGAAGATGGATCTTTTCAACAGGTTGATGCAGTGATTTGGTGTACTGGATTTAAAGCGACTTTAGACCATTTAAAGCCACTTGGAATAGTAGAGGAAAATAATACGATACTGGTTGAAGGAACAAGATCAGTAAAACAACCCAACCTATGGTTAGTAGGATATGGTGAATGGACTGGACCTGGTTCAGCAACGCTGGTGGGTGTTTCAAGGACCGCGAGAACAACTGCTGAGGAAATTTCCGAATTTCTGGATTAAAATTTTGACCTATTTGTCTTGAGCAAGAAATAGCACAACAAATGGCAAATAAAACTCGTTATTTGGGTGCTATTTTTGTGGGCAAAATAAAAAGTTAAAAAATCAGTAGAAACCCGGCTTGGAAACAAGTCGGTTTTTTGGGTTTTCGCCACCGATTTTTTATAACATAACCTTTTGAAATATAACACTATTTATTTTGATGCGAAGTATGATTTTAATTTCCTGTTGGAAAGCCATGAAACATCCATTGTATGCCCCATAAAATAATTAGAATTAAAATTACGAAAAAGATAATTTCTAATTTTTTCATTTTTAAAGTTCTACTAAAATTAACATAATACACGTTATACGAAATTCTTGAAATTTTACTATAAGTATCAATATCTTATTGAAAACCGTTCCAGTAAACAGCATATTGGAACGGTTTTTATATTACTATTCAACCAATACGCTTATAACTTATTCAAAATCAGAAGAGTTTGTTTAGCCCATCTACGCTATCTGCTTTAGACGCTATAACCTAGCCTCAACTTTTTATTGAGGCTCTATTCCAAAAACACTGATTTTTCAAAGCGCCTGAATTGCATAGCATAGAACCAATTCTTCAGCGAGTTTCGCCATGATTTGGTTCGTCATCACAGTTTTTGCAATTGCAGGTCTGATTAAAGGCACGATTGGGTTAGGCCTGCCTGCGGTATCGATGGGCTTACTTACCATTGTGATCAGTCCATTTCAGGCAGCCACATTATTAATCATTCCATCTATGGTCACCAACTTTTGGCAACTATTTGCTGAAGGGCAGGTATTGCGCCTAATTCAACGCTTTTGGCCCTTGTTACTTGGGATTATCGTCGGTTCAATTTGGAGTATTTTTCCAACTTTAGGACATGGTGAATTTAAAAGTGAAGCTTTACTGGGGGGCATGTTGGCACTATACGGACTGTATGGGCTTTGTGCCAAAAGCTTGCCGAACTTTGCACCACATGAAAAATGGCTATCTCCAATGATCGGTTATCTTGGTGGAGCGCTGACTGTTGCGACAGGTGTGGTGGTGATCCCTGTGGTGCCATATTTGCAAGGTTTGCAACTGAAACGCGATGATCTCGTACAGTCACTCGGTTTGGCCTTTACCACGTCGACTATTTGTTTGGCAGTGTTCTTACAGCAAAATCCTGTGGAAGATCTTCCGATTGATTATGCCATGTCAGCCATGGCACTGGTTCCTGCGCTCATTGGCATGTGGGCAGGGAAAAAAATCCGTTACCGCATTCCAGAACAAAAATTCCGTAAGGTGTTTTTTATCGGGTTGATTGCCCTCGGTGGCTATATGATGCTGCACCAGTTTGGCGTGATTTAAAGCCTAGACTTGGCCATCTAAAGTAGATTTTTGTGACAGTAGAAACTGACTGAAATGCTGATAATTTAAGGGTAAATCATCAAAATTACGTGCGGTGAGGAGCAGTTTCCGATTGGCCCAGTCGCCGCTGAGCTCAACTTGGGCAAAGGCATATAAACTGATTAATCGTTGGGCCGCACGTTTTGGCATGATGGCAATGCCCACACCATTCGCCACCACTTGCGCGATCGCGGCAAAGTTCGGCAAACGTAGCCGATACTGAATTTCACAGCCGAATAATTTGGCTTGAGCCTCGATCGATTGTTGCAAGGAATGATATTGCATCAAACCGACAAAGGAATAATTTAAAATCTCTGCGGGTTTGACGCTAGATATCGAGGCCAATTCATGAGTTATAGGACAAATCAGTACCAAAGGATCATTTGCAAACTCAAGTGTTTGTAACTTTTCGGATTTAAAGAAACCCGAAATTAGACCTAGTTGTGCATTGCCTTGTTCAATCGCTGCAATGATGTCTTTAGACTCGGCTTCATGCAGCTCAATTTGTGTGTTGGGATTTTCAAGCAAATAACGTGGTAACAAGACCGGTAAATATTCACTTTGTGCAGATGAATTACACCATAAGGTCATATTGGAACTTAACCCATGGGCAAAGGGCAGCATCGCGTGTTCTAATTGTTGCCCCTCACCTAAGATGCGCTGTGCATGTTCAACCAAGGTTTGACCGGCAAGAGTCAGTTTGACCCCTTTGGCTTGGCGAGTGAACAGGGCTGTGCGGTATTGCTGTTCGAGTTTTTTAATCCGTTCACTGGCTGCTTGTAGCGAGATGGCAGAACGAGCAGCGCCTTTGGTCAGACTGCCGCTGTCTACAATGTGCAGCACCAATTGAAGGTCGAACAAATCCAGTCGCATAGGGTGTATTCCTTGGCTAATGCCTTATCTTACCGAAAGTGTAGCTATAAAAAAAAGCGACCTTTCGGCCGCTTTTCAAATGAATATTGTATTCTTTTTTTTAATGCTTTGGAGGCTTATTCTGATTTATCGCCTAAGCTAAAGAACCAGTTCAAAATCAAGGCTGCAAAGGTTGCGGTACCAATACCACCTAGATTGAAGTTACCGAATTGTAATGCAAAGTCACCCGTACCTAAAATAATGGTCACTGCAGCCACCATCAGGTTCTTGTTTTTAGAGAAATCAACTTTGTTTTCAATCCAAATTTTCGCACCAGCAATGGTGATTAGACCAAATACAACAATCGATGCACCTGTCAAAATGGCTTGCGGAATGGTATGAATAATTGCACCAAACTTTGGAGAAAGACCAAGGAAGATGGCGAATACACCTGCAAATACAAACACGATGGTCGAGTAAACACGCGTTACTGCCATCACACCAATATTTTCGCCATAGGTGGTCATACCCGGACCGCCGACACCGCCTGAAAGTGTGGTTGCAACACCATCTGCAACGAAGGCTTTACCAATGTGCGGATCGAGGTTTTCACCTGTCATCGCGCCCACAGCTTTGATATGACCAAGGTTTTCTGCAACCAAAATCAACGCAATCGGTGCAATGATCAGCATGGCATTGAAATCAAAAACAGGTGAATGGAAGTGCGGAACACCAAACCAAGCGGCTTCTTGTACGGGAACGAAATTGATTGGCGTGCCATGACCCATGACATTGGAAATGATGTAATACACCAAATATGCCAGTAATAGACCGACCAACAGTAATAAGCGTTGTAACAAGCCCTTCGTAAACACTGCAATTGAACCCATACATAGTACGGTTACTAAAGCCATCCACATATTAAAGTTATTACCGGCAACCCCTTTAATGGTCACTGGGGCTAGGTTCAGACCAATAATCATCACCACTGCACCTGTAACGACAGGTGGCATGAGTTTTTCAATCCAACGGGTACCCGTTGCCATCACGATAAAACCAAAAATGGCATATAAAATACCGCAGGCCATAATCCCGCCAGCAGCCAATGCGATATTGGCATTTGCTGCGCCAGTACCTGACGCTGCATAACCGGTTGCCGCGATCACCACACCAATAAAGGCAAAACTAGAGCCTAAATAACTTGGTACACGACCACCTGTCATAAAGAAGAACAGGATGGTACAGATCCCCGACATTAAAATCGCAAGGTTGGCATCAAAGCCCATCAAAAATGGCGCAAGGACAGTTGCACCAAACATTGCAAAGGCATGTTGTATCCCCAATACAACACTTTGCACCGGAGGTAGGTACTCATTTGTACCTACAGGACGTGCATCAATATTGCCTTCGTACGGGCGCCATTTGGGAAACCAATTGGACATAAAATGAGCACTCAATAGATAAATTGTGCACATCATACTCTTGTTTTTTAGAAGATTTAATCTCTTTTAAAAATATTTTGTTCAAACTAATTACATGACTTTACATGTAAATTTACCAAATGGTAAAAGTTTTAAGGGTGTAAAAAAGGCATTAAATCATGCAATTAATCAAATAGGCTTGGAGCCAATTCTTCATAAATTTTTCTTATTTTATATATTCCAAAATAAATTAAAACCAATATGACTGGTCAAAAAAAAAGCACACAGTTCTGTGTGCTTTTTGAAAACTTGGAAGATTTAGCCAGTGTTACGCAAACCTGCCGCAATACCCGCGATGCTGACCATCAACGCATGGTCGACTGGGGTATTTTCAGCTTGACGCTCGGCAAGGTATGCACGGCGGCGTTTCATTAGCTCGGCTTGTAGTAAATGTAGCGGCAATAAATAAGGCTTACGCACCTTCATGGATTGGTCGAGCACATCGTTACTGCTGAGTAATTTCGATTCACCTTTGAGTGCTAATAGCGTTTGTACCGCATCACGTAAACGCTGACGTAACTCTTCGCCCAACTGTTTGAGGTCTGCGTCATCTGTCAGATGAGACTCATAATATAGTGCCACATGGCCATCAGCCTTAGACAAGACCATTTCCAACATATCAATTAACGTTTGGAAATAAGGCCACTGTTGTAGCATTTCTTCTAAGGTTGCTTTTTGACCCTGATCAATCACCTGATTAATCGCAGCACCTGTACCGAGCCAAGCAGGTAGCATTAAACGAATTTGAGTCCATGCGAATACCCACGGAATCGCACGCAATGACTCAATTCCACCGCTGACTTTACGTTTGGCTGGGCGTGAGCCGAGCGGTAACATTTGTAGTTCCAGTTCTGGCGTTACAGTCCGTAGGTATTTTACAAAATGCGGATTTTCACGCACGGTTTGACGATACACCTGTACCGACAGATCCGTCATGCTGTGCATGAGCTGACGCCATTCCTGTTTCGGTTCAGGCGGTGGCAATAAGGTCGCTTCTAAGGTCGCAGCGGTGTAAATTTCTAAGTTTTGTAAGGCAATACCTTCTAATCCAAACTTGAAGCGAATCATTTCCCCTTGTTCTGTGACACGAATCGCTCCTGAAATCGAACCTGGTGGCTGTGAAAACAGCGCTTGCTGTGTCGGCGCACCACCACGGCTGATTGAACCGCCACGGCCATGGAATAATGTCAGTTGTACATCATGTTTTTTCGCAACCGCGGTTAATTCTTCCTGCGCACGATACTGTGCCCAGTTTGCCGACATAAAGCCCGCATCTTTGGCAGAGTCTGAATAGCCAATCATCACCTCATGTTTACCCTGAATATGCTGCTTATACCAATGCATATTGAATAGGGTATTCATGGTACGGGCGGCACCATCCAAATCTTTTAGAGTTTCAAACAGTGGCACGACACGTAGCGCTTGTTTGATGCCGGCTTCTTTTTGCAATAACAATACGGCCAAGACATCACTCGGATGTTCGGCCATGGAAATAATATAAGCCCCTAAACTTTCAGGTGGTTGCTCTGCCAAAGTGCGCATGGTTGCAAAGACTTCTTGTACATCCGGATGTTCAATCAGGCTTTGTTTCGGTTCATTTAAAAACTTCGGTAGCAGAGGTCGTTTGCTTTGGAGTTCCTGAATCAAGAAGTTTTGACGGGCTTGCTCCGTCCATGTTTCAAAATTGCCTAAACCTAAATATTCAGTAATGGCAGAAATCGCTTGGCGATGACGTGTGGATTCCTGACGAATATCGAGTTTGAGTAATTCGATACCGAAACAATTCACCCGATGAATAAAGTCGAGTAACTGACCATTGGCAATTTCAGGTAAACCGCTGTCAATCAGTGAACGGTAGCAAACCAATAGTGGATCGAGCAGTTCATGGCGGCTTTTAATGACTTGGCTATCGTCCGCATCTTCACCACGGAGTTTTAGTGCCAACCAGTGACGAGTGGCTTTGAGGCGTTCACGTGCATCACGCAGGTATTCACGATACGGTTCAGGGTGGAAATGGCCCAAAGCATCACTGAGTTCTTTACTGCATTCTTGAATCGAAAGTTCCCAACGCAGGTCTTCGATGTCGCGTAAATACAGGTCGGCAGCTTTCCAACGTGAAAGCCACAGCACCTCTTGAGTAATATTATGGGTGACGTTTGGGTTACCATCACGGTCACCGCCCATCCATGACGCAAAGCGCACAGGGGCAACATGTAAAGGCAAGGTCTTGCCACAATGATCTTGAACCATGCCATCCAATTCACGCATGAATTTGGGTACAGCATTCCACAAGGTCTGTTCAATGGTCGTGAAGCCCCATTTAGCTTCGTCGACAGGCGTCGGGCGATGTTGACGAATTTCATCCGTTTGCCATGCCGAGCAAATCAGTTGTTTTAAATCATCCAGTACGGCTTTGCGTTCGCGTGGCGTAAGTTTTTGTTGATCCATTTTAAACAGGCAATCATTAATCCCATCATATTTCTGGATCAAGGTACGGCGGCTGACTTCAGTTGGATGTGCAGTCAGTACCAATTCAATTTTTAATTCACAAATTTGTTGGAACAGTTGGTCCGCACTGATGTTATTGCTTTTAAATTTTTCAAATAAATGATCGAGTGGATTCGGTGAGGGTGCCTGCTTATCAAACTCACTTTGGCGACGGCTGCGCACCACATTGTATTGTTCGGCAATATTGGCAAAGTTGAGAAAGTGCGTAAATGCACGGGTCAGTGGCAGAATTTCTTCATCTTTTAAATTTAAAAATAATTGTTCTAACTGTTTTTCGGCTTCAACTTGTCCATCGCGCGCGCCTTTAGACAAAGCACGAATTTGCTCTACCTGATTAAACAAATCTTGTCCTGCATGCTGCTTTAGGGTTTCACCCAATAAATTGCCCAGTAAGCGCACGTCTTCACGTAATGGAGCATCAATTTGTTGAATCATTTGTTATTTCTCCGCGTATTCCTGTCTCGACTATACCCCGAAAGTGCCGTGGCAAAAGGGGGTACAGACAAAAGTCGGATGATTTTTCTAGGTAAATGATCAATAGCTATGCCATTTGTTTCAGTTTAGCCTTGAAATATTTCAGAAAATGCTTAGCTCTGTGTGCCGAGTTGATATTTCAGCATAAAGATGTCGATGGCAGAGTGAATAATGGCCTGTCGCTCTGCTGTTTCAGGTACTGGGCGCATGCCCAATAAGACTTCTTGATGGCGTAGTCCCATCAGTAGCGACACAATCAGTTCAGTTTGTCTGGCAGGATTATCCTGCTGAATGAAATTTAAAGCCGCTGCGTCTTGAAAGAAATTCTCCCAGACTTGGCGCATTTTCAAATGTGAGGCACGGAAAAACTGTTCCACCAAGGGACTGTGTTCGGCAGCTAATTCCAAGAGTAATAAATCCAGTTTAATGGCTTCTGGCAAATTCATGATGTTCAGCCCCAACTCACAAATTTCAATGAAAGCCTGCATAAAATGACTTTCGCTGTGCAGGTGTCGCGGGCGGGTGTTCAAAATATATTCACAGGTATCTTCAATCGCACTGGTAAATAAGGTGGCTTTGTCCTGAAAATGGTTATAGACCGTCAGTTTGGTGACCCCTGCATGTTGCGCTATCTGATTCATGCTGCAACCGTGATAGCCCATTTCTAAAAATAATTGTTTTGCAGACTCTAAAATCCGTTGTCGTTTTTCTAAGTCTTTTGGGCGGCCGACATTCATTTGCTGAAAAAATTCCAAAAAAGGCGAAAAGGTCATTGATTTCGGATAATTAATCTAATTAATGTACCGCATGGTTTATTAATTAAAAAATAACCAAATTAATTGAATAATATTCTGCCCTAAAAAAGACTTTTTATTAAGAGCGAACTTCATGAGTACGATTAAGACCACAGTTGTCAGCATGATTATCGTTTGCAGTGTGACCTTATGGGGATGCAGCAAGGATAAAGCCCAAACGGAACAGGAAGTGCCATTTGTGATGGTGACTCAGCCGGGCGCCACACATTTTGAACAAAAAAGTTATGCGGGTGATGTACAAGCCCGCCAGCAAACAGCTTTAGCTTTTCGGGTTGGCGGTCAAATCACTGAGCGCTATGTCGATGTTGGAGACCAAGTCCGAGTCGGGCAAGTTTTGGCAAAATTAGACGTCAAAGATGCACAGTTGCAACTGAATGCAGCACAAGCACAGCTTGAAAGTGCGCGTTCCGCTGCACAGATTGCTGAAGATGAACTAAAACGCTTTAAGCAATTATTGCCAGTCAATGCTGTGAGTCGCTCGCAGTACGATGCGGTGGAAAACCAATATAAAGCGGCACAGTCGAACTTAAAGCAAGCCCAATCAAATTATGATGTGAGTCGTAATCAGACCGGTTATAACCAATTAATTGCCAATAAAACAGGGGTTATTACTGAGCGCAATATTGAGATTGGTCAAGTGATTGCAGCAGGACAACCGGCATTTCAATTGGCGATAGCTGGTGAACGTGAAGTGGTCATTGGTGTGCCTGAACAAGCGGTTACTGAAATTAAAACAGGGCAGGATGCATGGGTCACCTTGTGGTCTAAACCACAGGAAAAATTTGCAGGCTATGTACGTGAAATTAGTCCTGCTGCCGATCAGTCTCGTACATATAGTGTCAAGGTGGCATTGCGTGAAGGCAATAGCGCCATTCAACTGGGGCAAAGTGCACGGGTATTTTTAACCAAAGCACAGCAGAATGTTTTGCATGTGCCGTTATCGAGTGTGTCTGCGAGTGGTCAGCAGGCGTATGTGATGGTGGTCAATGCAGATAATACGGTACGTAAAGTTCCAGTAAGTTTAGGCGAATACGGACGTGACAGCGTGCCCGTACTCAGTGGTTTGCAAGCAGGGGATTTTGTGGTGGTTGGCGGCGTGCATTTGCTCCGCGAAAAACAAAAAATACAACCCGTTGATCGTGAAAATCGTGCGGTACACATTCAGACAGGAGTTAAATAATGAATTTTAACTTGTCTGAGTGGGCACTGAAAAATAAAGGCTTAATCCTTTATTTTATGATTCTACTGGGCATCGTTGGGATATTTTCTTATTCCAAATTGTCGCAGAGTGAAGACCCGCCATTTACCTTTAAAGTCATGGTCATTCAAACCTATTGGCCTGGTGCAACGGCAAAAGAAGTTTCACTACAGGTCACCGATCGGATTGAAAAAGAACTGATGACCACGGGGCAGTATGAACGCATTATGGCGTATTCACGTCCGGGTGAATCCATGGTGACCTTTGTGGCCAAGGACAGTTTACGTTCGCAGCAAGTCCCCGATGTTTGGTACACCGTGCGTAAAAAGGTCAATGATATTCGCCATCAATTGCCATCTGGGGTGCAAGGTCCTTTCTTTAATGATGAGTTTGGTGACACCTTCGGTAATATCTATGTGCTGACCGGCAAAGACTTTGACTATGCCACCATGAAGGAATATGCTGACCGTTTACAGCTCCAGTTACAACGGGTCAAAGATGTTGCGAAAGTGGATTTGATTGGTCTGCAAGATCAAAAAGTTTGGATTGAAATTTCCAACACCAAAGCCACGCAAATGGGCATACCTGTGACGGCGATTCAACAAGCCTTGCAGCAGCAAAATACGGTTGCCAGTGCCGGATTTTTTGAAACCAATTCAGACCGTATTCAAGTGCGTGTCAGCGGCAATTTACAAAACATTGATGAACTGCGTCAGATGCCCTTATTGGTGAATGGTCAAACCATTCAATTGGGTGATGTGGCTGATGTACATCGCGGCTTTAGTGATCCACCACAGCCGCGTATGCGTTTTATGGGCGAAAATGGTTTAGGCATTGCCGTGTCGATGCGTAAAGGTGGTGACATTCTGGCTTTGGGTAAAAACCTAGAAACAGAATTTGCCCGCCTGCAAAAAACCTTGCCCTTGGGCATGGAACTGAAGAAAGTGTCGGATCAGCCTGTAGCCGTGAAGCGCAGCGTCAATGAGTTTATGAAAGTCCTCGCTGAGGCCGTGATTATCGTCCTATTGGTGAGCTTCTTCTCCTTGGGTTTCCGTACGGGATTGGTTGTGGCATTTTCCATTCCATTGGTCTTGGCCATGACTTTTGCTGGCATGCAGATGTTTGATGTCGGGTTGCACAAGATTTCTTTGGGGGCGTTAATTCTCGCACTCGGTTTATTGGTGGATGATGCGATTATTGCCGTCGAAATGATGGCGATCAAAATGGAGCAGGGCTATAGCCGGTTACAAGCCGCTGGACATGCATGGCGGACCACTGCATTTCCAATGCTGACAGGAACATTGATTACTGCGGCCGGCTTTTTGCCGATTGCCACAGCCGCATCGAGCACAGGCGAATATACCCGCTCGATTTTCCAAGTGGTCACCATTGCATTGGTGGTGTCATGGTTTGCAGCAGTACTGTTTGTTCCCTATCTGGGGGATAAATTACTACCCGATTTCAACAAAGACTTAGTACAAAAAACCCCGTGGTATCAGCGCCTGTGGGCACGTTTACGTAAGCAGCCCGAACCTCAGCCGATGGTGCATCATGCCGGCGAACATCATGATCCTTATCAGTCTCCGTTTTATCAACGTTTCCGTGGTTGGGTCGACACTTGTGTGACCTATCGCAAGACGGTGATTGCCGCGACGGTTGGCATTTTTGTGTTATCGATTTTAATGTTTAAAACCGTACCACAGCAGTTCTTCCCACCGTCAAACCGTGCTGAAATTTTAGTGGATTTAAAGCTTGAGGAAGGCGCCTCACTGAAGGCCACAGAAGCGGCCGTAAAAAAAGTCGAAGCGTTCTTGTCGAAAAAACAAGGCATTGATAATTTTGTGGCTTATGTGGGGACAGGTTCGCCGCGGTTTTATTTACCTCTAGATCAGCAGTTACCCCAAGCCAGTTTTGCTCAGTTTGTGGTATTGGCTTCATCTTTAGATGATCGCAATGAGATCCGCCAGTCATTAGCAGAAGAAATTCGTAAGCTCTTACCTGAAGTACGTACTCGGGTTTCACTTTTAGAAAATGGGCCACCTGTGGGTTATCCATTGCAGTTCCGCGTGTCGGGTGAAGATCTAAGCTTAGTGCGTGAGTGGGCACAACGGGTGTCTGCAAAAGTCAGTGAAAATCCGAACACCACCAATGTGCATTTGGATTGGGGTGAGCCAAGCAAAGTCATTAAACTGGACATCGACCAAGATCGCGCACGTCAAATGGGGGTTTCCAGTCTAGATCTGTCGAACTTCCTGAATAGTTCAATCAGTGGTGCAGTGATTAATCAGTATCGTGAGAAACGAGAGCTGATTGAAATTCGGATGCGTGGTGATCAAGCGGAGCGATTGGATGTCGGTTCGCTCAGCAGTTTGGCTGTACCGACCAGCAATGGTGGTTCAGTACCATTGGCGCAGATTGCGAAAATTGAGTATAGCTTTGAAGAAGGTTTGATTTGGCATCGTAACCGTTTACCGACCATTACTGTGCGCGCGGATATTCGCAGTAAATTGCAACCTGCAACGGTGGTGGGTGAGTTAAAAGATTCATTTGATCAGTTACGTGCAGAGATGCCGAATGGTTATCTACTCGAAGTAGGCGGCACTGTGGAAGAGTCAGCACGAGGTCAAACTTCTGTAAATGCGGGCATGCCATTATTTCTCGCAGTTGTCATGACTTTGTTGATGATTCAACTACGCAGCATGTCACGGGCGATGATCGTATTTTTAACTGCACCTTTGGGCATTATTGGCGTGGTGTTATTCCTGTTATTGTTCAATAAACCCTTTGGTTTTGTGGCAATGCTCGGCACGATTGCACTGTCAGGCATGATCATGCGCAACTCCTTAATATTGATTGATCAGATTGAACAAGATATTCAGTCTGGGGAGTCGGCTTGGGATGCGATTATCAATGCGACTGTACGTCGTTGCCGTCCAATTGTGCTGACTGCATTGGCCGCTGTATTGGCGATGATTCCACTTTCTCGCAGTATTTTCTTCGGTCCAATGGCCGTGGCGATTATGGGCGGATTGATCGTGGCGACCCTGCTGACCTTGTTCTTTTTACCTGCGTTGTATGCACAGTGGTTTAAAGTGAAAAAAACTCAGCAGAATCCTTAAAAGTGTCATAATATTGGGTGCGAAATATTGAATTTTTCTCTATAGTAACACCTGATCTACAAAGACATTTTTAAAAAGTAAAACTACCACAAGTGCAGCGCGGCATATTGTGGTGTACGGGGTTGAATCACAGATGACAGCAGAGAGTTTAGCTAAGTATCGCCGTTATGTTGCGATTTCTTATGTCTTCATGTTTTTCGCTTTATTTACCCTGATTAGTGGTGTATTTGCCTACGGCTTTGCACGCAAAGTGACTCAAATCGATTCTGCAGAAGTTTGGCTACAAGCCCAAGCGCTTTGGGTCATGCGCACCGTCGTGATTTATTCCATGATGGCCATTTTTGCCGCACTGTGGTTTATTCCTTTATTTTTCTATTATTGGGACACCTATCTTTGGGTGACTGCATGCACGGTAATTGGTGTGATCTTTGCTGCGATTGCCTTTTTGTATCTATTAAATGCATGGATCCAAGGTCTATCCAAATTCGTTAAAAATAAGGCTGTTTTCTAAGTCGATTTATTTTTTTCCTGCCTACCCCTTGAAAAAATGGTTTGATTCCCCAATTTCAGACCACAGTTAAGTATTAAATTAAATTCCGTGAGGAGCATCGCCAGACATGGCTAAACGTGATTATTATGAGGTTTTAGGTGTATCTAAAACCGCAAGTGATGATGAAATTAAAAAAGCCTACCGTAAGTTGGCGATGAAGTATCACCCTGACCGTAATCCAGATAACCCAGAAGCTGAAGAAAAATTCAAAGAAGCTGCAGAAGCATATGAAGTTTTATCGGACAGCGAAAAACGTAGTATGTATGACCGTATGGGACATCAAGCTTTTGAAGGCGGCATGGGCGGCGGCGGTGGCTTCGGTGGCGGTTTTAGCGCAGAAGATATCTTTAGTCAGTTTGGTGACATATTCGGTGGCGCATTTGGCGGTGGTGGCCGTGGTGGTCAGCAACGTGCACGCCGTGGTTCAGACTTACGCTATGTTATGGAGCTTACCCTTGAGGAAGCTGTAAAAGGCGTGAAAAAAACCATTACCTTTACTGCGCCAGCGCCATGTGATGCCTGTGATGGTAAAGGATCTAAAAATCCAAACGACGTCGAAACCTGTAAAACTTGTCATGGTGCAGGTCAAGTGCGTATGCAACAGGGCTTCTTCTCTGTGCAGCAAACCTGTAGCACATGTCGTGGTCAAGGTAAAATTATTAAGAACCCATGTAATAAATGTCATGGTTCAGGGGTTTCTGACCGTCAGCAAACTTTAGAAGTGACCATTCCTGCAGGTGTGGATAATGGCGACCGCGTACGTTTAAGTGGCAAAGGCGAGGCGATCCGTGATGGCCAAGCAGGCGACTTATATGTAGAAGTGGTGGTACGTGAACACGAAATCTTCCAACGTGATGGCGCTGACCTATATATGGATGTGCCTGTAAGTATTGCAGATGCTGCATTGGGTAAAGAAATTCAAATTCCGACACTCGATGGTCGTGTGAGCTTGAAAGTACCTGAAGGAACTCAAACTGGCAAATTGTTCCGCTTACGTGGTAAAGGTGTGAAACCTGTACGTACCAGCATGACTGGTGACTTACTCTGCCGTATCGTGGTGGAAACGCCAGTGAATTTAACGGCTCGTCAACGTGAATTGTTAAAAGAGTTACAAGACACGATGGATGGCGATGACAATAAATCATCTCCGAAGAAAAAATCATTCTTCGACCGTTTATTTGATTAATTGATATGATTTGCTTGAGTTCGCTGTGATTTGAACTTAGCTATAAAAAAGCCTGCAAAATTGCAGGCTTTTTTAATGAGCGTTTTAAGGTTTCGGCTGTGCTATAGGTAGTAATAAACTCTCATAGCTCATGTCGAGCCTATAGATATTTTTAAGACGCTGTAGCTGATGACGTGCTTCAGCCTCACGACCATTAAAGGCCAATAAACGTGCATATTTAATGATGTGGTATTTCGCTGGGTAGCTGCGAACCAATTTTTCAGTATCCTGAATGGTTTGTTCAGAAACGATGGAGTACGGATTTAAACGAATAATCGCCACCCGATGTCTAAATTCCGTGAGCAAATAGATCGGCTCATGGTTGGTGATTTTCTCCGGTGTTTTTTCATATTTTGATGCCTGACCCAGCTGAATCGCTGCATTGGCATAATCACGATAAATCACCGTAATCAGCACGGCGCCAATCACGAAAACAATGCGGATAAACCACGGAGACAGGCTCAAAGTAGCCGTCTGTGGCTTCGCTCCTTGAAGAATCCCAATAATAAAACCCGCAGGCAGTAAGAAATATGCGTAGTTTTGCGGAAACTCCAACATGGCATGAATAACGAAGACACCGACCATCAATAGGCCAATCACAGATAATGCAGACTTGGCTAACTTCTGTAATTGGATGCCCCAATAAGCGAAATAGGCCAAGAACGGCACACCAATAATGGCGCCATTCCACAATAAGAAATCCAAAATAAAATTGTGTGAGCTACGAATCCATACAGGCCCTTGTACCGTGTCAGAGATCGAGACAAAAGCGCTACTGGTTTGATGCCAACCATAGCCAAACCAAGGCTGTGCAGCCACGGCATGCGCCATTTGTTGCCAAATGGCTAAACGTGACATATCGCCACCAGCACGTTCGGCTACGTCACGACTTTCTTGAATATTCATGTCGGATATTTGGCTCATGATTTGACTTAATTTTGGCATCAATACAATCAGTGCCACAAAGCCGATAAACCAGGCCAAGCTGTAAAACCAGCGAAGACGGATATAATCTTTGTACTGTGCATAAGCCAAATAGACTAGGACACAGATACTTGCCACCCAAGAGGTGCGAGATTGGCTGAGTGCGACCCCAATTAAAATAGGAATTGCACAAGTGACCAAATAGCGGGTTTTAACTTTTTGCTGTTCATAAACATATAAGCAGGCTAACAAGGACATGAGCAGAAACGTGGCCATGTTATTTGGCTGAGCAAAGTTTGCAAATGGGCGCGTAGTTCCACTAATTTTCATCACAAAAGGAAGAAACGAGTCGAAATCTAACCACTGACATATTGCGATGAGTCCGGTCATGACCCCAGAAGCAACAAAGGTATAGCTTAGGTATAGGAAGGTTTTTTCGCGTTTTTCCGTACCTTGCGAGAGACTAAAACCTAGATTGATACACAGCCAGAAGCTGAACACAAACAGCATACAGAGCAAGGCGATACTAAAATAATATACCTGCCCAAAAGCCAGTTGGATGAAGGGGATCAGCGCTAAGAGCAACAGGGGCAAGGAAATTTTTGCCACCATGAGCTTTTCTTTAAAGAAGGTTGCCGCTAAGGCAAACAGAGCAAAGAAGGTATAAAGCTCACCGGTATACGTGGCCCAAGGTCGGTAATGAATCGGAATCAGCCATGCCAGTGCAATACAGACTGCCGCACAAAGATACAATAGGGTTTTCATGAATATTCAAGATCAATAGAACGCGCCTATCATACCGTGAAAATGCCTAAACTTGGTGAGGGAATAGTCAGCGTCTGTCGAAGAGCTTGATTTGCAAAAGTCCTTAGGAAAATGCAGGATTTTTTTGTTTGTAACTTAGCCTGCGCATGGAGTTTTGATATAGTAAGACCAATTTCGAATCAACATTAGGAAAATGTTATGTCAGCAGCTCCACGTATTGGTATCTTGGGCGCAGGCGGTCGTATGGGACGCATCTTAATTCAGGCGGTTCAGCAAGCTGGTTATCAATTGGCTGCTGCGGTAGAACGTCCTGAAAGTAGCTTGGTCGGTGCAGATGCCGGTGAACTTGCAGGGATTGGCGCGGTTGGCGTAAAGGTTGTCGGTAACCTAGCTGAGGTTTTAAAAGATTGTGATGTCGTGATCGATTTTACTGCACCTGCAGCAACGGCACAGCATCTTAAACTTTGCCGTGAAGCAGGCGTTGCGATTGTCATTGGTACCACAGGTATGAATGATGAGCAAAAAGCTTATCTCGATGAAACAGCAACAGAAACCCCAGTAGTCTATGCAGCGAACTATTCTGTCGGTGTAAACGTTTCAATCAAACTTCTTGAATTGGCATCAAAAGTATTTGGCGATACTGTAGATATTGAAGTGATTGAAGCCCATCATCGTCATAAAGTTGATGCACCATCAGGTACAGCGCTAATGTGGGGCGAAGCCATTGCCGGTGCTTTAGGACGTGACTTAAAACAAGATGCTGTGTATTGCCGTGAAGGGCATACGGGTCCACGTGAACGTCAAACTATTGGCTTCCAAACGATTCGTGGTGGTGACATTGTCGGTGAACATACTGCGATGTTTATTGCGGATGGCGAACGTGTTGAAATTACCCATAAAGCGACCAACCGTATGAACTTTGCCTCTGGTGCAGTACGTGCAGCTGCATGGGTAGTTGGCCGTGAAGCACGTAAGTACGATATGAAAGATGTACTGGGTTTTAACGATATTGACGTATAAAAGCGCGTTAAAATCCGTTATAACAACAGCATAAAATTAAAATAAGACGATCAATGGAATGAAAAAAGTCATCTTTATGGCCTGTGCTGTCGCATTCACTGCGGCAGTACAAGCGAAAACTATGGATAATGCCAAACTCACGATTAATAAAAATAATATTAAGGTTTGGACCTACCAAAATGCTCAAAATCCTGTCTTTCAATACAAAGCTGAAACCAGTTTTGATGTACCCATTGAAAAAGCGGTTTCCCTGATTTTAGATGTGGAAAATGCAGTGAATTGGGTCCCTTATATGGGCAGTGTCAAAGTATTATCCCGCGATGACCAGAAAGGTGAATTCAGTTTATATATGGTGTTGGATTTTCCTTTTCCCTTGAAAGACCGTGATTTGGTGGTACAAGGCAAAATGCGTAAAGATGCACAAGGCATTATTAGCATCCAAAATAAAGCGGTGAAAAAAGGTTATCCGATCAATCCCAATTATGTACGCCTAACCGACTATGAGGGCGATTGGACCTTCCAGCGTTTAGGCAATCAAAAGGTCAAAGTGTCGACCTATGGCTACGCCAATCCGGAAGGTTCCATTCCGCTCAGTTTCGTGAATATGTTCGTGCAGCAACAGCCATATCAAATGCTACAAAAAATGAAAGTGCAGCTGGGTAAAAGCAAAACTGTTGAGACCTTTCCCGAAATTTTAAAATAAGCACCAGTAATGATTCAGTTCAATATGAACGATCAATGACTTCGCTACTCAGGCAGGCGAAATGCAGTCAACTGCTGCATGTGCTGTGCTTCTGGAAGTTCGATACTGAGTAAGGTTTGTTCTGGAAATGGATGCGGATGTAACTTGATTTGAAATTGCCGCGCGGTCATTTGTTCACAGGCAAAGCGAAGTTTGGCTTGCTGCGGCATCATATTCATACCGTTTTCAGATTTGGCTTTATAAATATATAGCGTCTGATGTAACCCGCCGCTGGTGATCGGTTGGATCTGCTCAAGCTCATATTGCGTCAGTTTTTGGGCACTCAAAAAACCTTGAATTAAAGATTTACAGATAAAATTTTGCTGGCTTTGAGCTTGAGTGTGCTGTTCGGGTTGGCACGCCATAAGCGTGAGTGTACTGATGATGATTAGACCCGCTCGAAGCTGCGTGAAGTCATTCATTTAATTTTCCCCCTATCGTTATTTTTGAGATATCAACCTGATGCCATCAGCTTAAATCTGTTAACTTAATGGGTACAGATACAAGAATGATTAAAAAAAGGGTACAGATGGCTTTTCAATATCAGCAGCTTGCGCAGCAGTTGGCACAGAAAATTTATAGTGGTGAATTGGCCGCAGGGCAGCGTCTGTATGCGCTACGTCAATTTTCACAGCAGCATCAGATCAGTTTAAATACCGCGAAACGCTGCTATGAATTACTTGAAGCCAAAGGCCTCATTTATGTCAAAGAAAAGTCTGGTTATTTTGTACAATCCTCACAGAAAGCCCAGCAAATTGCCGTGCCGAATCATCCTGATTTTGATTCCCGACCTCGTGAAATTTCGAATTTAGAATTGCAAATTCAGATCCATGAAGCATCTGCAAATAGTCGCCTGATTCATTTGGGTTCAATTCAGTTGTCCCCCAATTTTGTTCCTGTTGAAGCTATCAGACGTTCAATCCAAAGGGCATTAAAGCATTGTAAACCAGAAGATTTTTTATATAACAATCGGCAAGGTCATCCACAATTGCGTGAAGCTTTGTCGGCACATTGGGCTGAAGATGGTTTTTACATGCCTAAGGATGATATTTACATCAGCAATGGTTGTATGCCTGCTTTGTCAGTGATGTTGCAAAATCTAAGTGCGGAAGGGGAGAGTGTCATTGTTCCGACGCCGAACTATAACGGGCAATTGCAATTATTGGCTTTATTGAAGCGGAAAATTGTTGAAATTCCTGCCAATACGGAAGGTTTTGATTTAGATCGTTTAGAGCAGGCGATGCGGGATTCAGGCGCGAAAGTATGCTTATTGACTGCAAATTTTCAAAATCCTTTGGGTTTTTGTTTAAGTAATGAAGATAAGGAACGAATTGCACAACTGGCTGAAAAATATCAATGTTATGTGATTGAAGATGATATTTATGCTGAGTGTAGTTTCAATGCAAAGCGACCATTGCCTATCAAATATTGGGATCGGGCGGGCTATGTGATCTATTGTGCGTCGATTTCAAAATCTTTATCGCCTTCTTATCGGGTGGGGTGGTTTTGTCTTCCACCACATTTGCAACATTTGCGTCCCAAATTACTTTTGCAAAATGATTCGGTGAATACGCCTTTGCAGTTAGGACTTGCAGATTTGATTTTTAGTCTTGCTTATCGCCAACATCTTGCTGAATTGCGTCCTAAATTAATGGTGCAAGTCGAGCAGTATCGTCAGTATATTTACGATGCTTTTCAAGGGGTTGATATCCGTCTAAATCGGCCTCAAGGCAGTTATGCACTGTGGTTGCAGATGCCTGAACAAATAGACAGTTTGGCGCTGTATTACCATGCGCAAAAACATGGCATCAATATTGTGCCAGGTTTAATTTTTGGTGAGGACAATCGTTATAACAACTGTATTCGTCTAAATGCCGGGCATGAGTTGTCTGTAGATATTCAGCAGGCCATTTTATTGCTTGCAGATTGGGTGCGTAAGGAATGCAGAAACACAAATGTCATCTAGATTAATGAGTCCATAAAGCATACAAAAAAAAGCCTGCATGCAGCAGGCTTTTTGGGCTTAGATTTTTGCCGTTAAAAATCAGCTTTCAACACGATACGATAACGCACGTTTCCTGAATGCAAACGTTCAATCGCTTCATTCACCTGAGACATTGGATACATTTCAATTTGTGGTGCAATATTTTGACGTGCGGCGAATCGAAGTAATTCACGCAGTGCCGCAGGAGAACCTGTTGATGAGCCTGTGACAGATTTAGCACCACTGATCAGCATACCTGCGGGAATTTGCATTGGCTCAAGTGCTAGGCCGAGCATGTGAACGCTTCCATTCGGTGCCAAAGTCGAAAGATAGGCTTGCCAATCCAACGTCACATTGACCGTGCTTAAAATCAAATTGAACTTCCCACGCTGTGCTTTAATTGCAGCAAGATCACGACTATTCACCACATGGTCAGCCCCCATAGCTTTAAGTTCATCGGTTTTATCTAAGTTTGAACTGAACGCAGTAATTTCACAGCCCCAAGCTTTCAGCAATTTAATCGCCATATGACCTAATCCACCAATGCCGATCACGGCAACATGGTGAATGGCCTGAATTTGGTGCTGTAAAATGGGATCAAATACCGTAATCCCGCCGCAGAGTAGAGGACCAGCACTGGTTGGGTCGAGATCATCTGGAAGCGGAATAACCCATTGCCAGCCAGCACGGACTTTGTCGGCAAAGCCACCTGCATGACCGACGATCGTCGCTGTCTTGGTTCCGGTACATTGCACTTGGCGACCATCGATACACGGGTCACAGTGTTGACAACTTTCTGCTGTCCAGCCAATGCCTACACGCTGTCCGATTTTCAGTCCTTTGGCTTCGCTGCCGAGTTGGGTAATGGTTCCAATTACTTCATGCCCTGGGACCACAGGATAAACCGAAGATTTCCAATCATTTTGGATAATAGAAATATCTGAGTGACAAAGACCGCAATACTCGACTTTGACTTCAACCTGATGGGCTTGTAATTCACCTGCATCAAATTGATAGGGAACAAGGGCTTCACCACTGTTCATTGCTGCATAGGCGTGGATTGTATTGTCACTCATTATTCTATCCTTTATGTTTTGAGGTCATTCTTCGTGCGTGTATTTAAAGTCACAGTGATTTTCATGATCATTGACCATGCCGATAGCTTGCATCAGAGCATAGCAAGTCGTTGGGCCTACAAATTTAAAACCATGCTTTTTTAATGCTTTGGACATGGCCTGACTTTGAGCGGTTTGTGCAGGGGCGCTACGATATTCAACTACATCATTATTGGCAATTTGTCCTTCGACAAAATTCCAAAGAAATTCCACAGGATGAATCCCTTGGGCTTTTAACTGTTGCCATGCTTTGGCATTATCACGAATGGCAGTGAGTTTGCCGATATGGCGAATCAAACCTGAATCTTGTAATTTTTCTTGTAATTGTAGGTCACTCAACGCTGCGATTTCGGCAATGGGATGTTGAAAAAAATGCTGCTGATAACAGGCCCGTTTTTTCAGCACAGTAATCCAAGACAGCCCCGCTTGTTGTCCTTCAAGACACAGCATTTCAAAGAGATGCTGCTCATCAAAACTGGGTTTAGCCCACTCAGTGTCGTGGTAGGCAATATACAAAGGATCTTCGGAGCACCAAGCACAGCGTTGTATCGTCATGTTGAATGCTCCTTTTTGACTTAAATTTTAAAAGCTGTCCATTGGTCGTTTTTATTGTCCCAATACAACAGTTCCGCTTGATCGAGATCGGCAAATTGAATCCATACATCTTTACCAGATTTGTCTGCGTAGCCGGTGCTGATGAGTAATGCTTCTTCAGTGATCTCCATGATCCAGCCCTGATAAGACTGTCCATTGAG
Organism: Acinetobacter sp. YH12069; assembly: GCF_013419675.1. Taxonomy (NCBI): domain Bacteria; kingdom Pseudomonadati; phylum Pseudomonadota; class Gammaproteobacteria; order Moraxellales; family Moraxellaceae; genus Acinetobacter; species Acinetobacter sp. YH12069. The sequence continues at coordinate 24,285 of NZ_VOZS01000012.1, forward strand.
GCTGATTTTTTGTTGATTACCAGATTCTGCAAATTCCACCAGACGATTGATCAACGCTTCTGACATGTATGTTTCCTAAAATTAACGTAAATACGGATAGGGGTTAACGGCATTGCGACCTTTACCACCCAAGTAAATGCCATAATGCAAATGTGGTGCAGTATGTCGAGCATTGCCAGTATTACCTACATAGCCAATGACATCACCTTTTTTGACATAGTCGCCGACGTTTAAGCCACGTTTATGACCATCAAGATGCGCATAATAATGCCAAGAACCTGCGGGCCCCATAATCCATATCACTTTACCACCCAAATTGTTATTACGTAAGTCAGCAACTAAACCTTCTGTAGCACTGAGGACTTTTGTTCCACGTGGAACAATAATATCAATGCCTTCGTGGCTTCGTCCTTGGCTACGCGCTGCGCCCCAAGTATCCTTAAGCGCACTTCGTTTGACTTGATGAACAGGAACAGGCAATTGATTGGATAAACGCATGTTTTGTAATTTTTTCACTTCATGTGCAGGCAATGTACTACCAGATGGTTTGGGTGGAGTTGACGTACAGGCGCTGAGTAAAAGCAAAATAAAACCAATACTGCCGAACAACCCTTTGCGAAGCTGAAAAAATCCTTGAGTCACATTTGTCCCTATTCAATTGATGAGCAGTTCAAAACTATGGCATAGAATGGCTTTCGAGTTCTAGCGTAGAAATGAGTTTTTTCATGGCGGTTGGAATACCGAGTGCAGTGGCTTGTATCGGTGTAAACCACTGTGCGTTGCATTCAATGGCCAAATGTTCTTTTTGATCGGCAGCAACGGTAAATACAGTAGCTTCTAAAAGCCAAGTGAAGTGGGTAAAGCTATGTGATATCTGCACTTGAGTGGTGGTAGGTTTCAGTCCAAGTTGCTGAGTGTGGGATTGAAACTCATGGGGTTGATCAAAAATAGGTAAACACCACAGACCGCCCCATAGACCGCTATTCGGACGTTGTATCCACAGCCATTCTCCTGCAGATTGAATCAGCATGACTTGAGCCTCTCTCACTGGAACAGGCTTTTTAGGCTTTTTATAAGGTAATTCAGTCTCTAAACCTTGTGCATGTGCTTTGCAGTGCTGTTGCATGGGACAATATAAACAGAGCGGTTTTTTCGGCGTGCAAACGGTTGCACCCAGATCCATAATCGCTTGGGTATAATCGTGGTTGCGTTCAGTGGGGCAGAGCTCTGTCGCCAGTTGCCACATGGCCCGTTCATGTACAGGTTTCGATAAATCATCTTCAATAGCAAAGAAACGAGACAATACACGCTTGACGTTGCCGTCCATAATCACGCCATATTGTCTTAAACCTAAAGACATCAGCGCACCCGCGGTAGACGGGCCGATGCCCGGTAGTTCCATCCACTGCTCAAGATTGCTTGGAAAATGTCCCTGACGTGCAACAATACCCGCGGCTTTGTGTAAGTTCCGAGCCCGTGCATAGTAGCCTAAGCCAGCCCAATAGGGCGCCACATCATCCCAAGAGGCATGGCCTAAATCTTCAACAGTCGGAAACCGTTGAATAAATCGATCAAAATATTGTAAGACGGTTTTGACTTGAGTCTGTTGTAGCATAATTTCTGAAACCCATACTTTGTAAGGGTCATCCTTCACTTGCCACGGTAAGTCATGACGACCATGGACATCAAACCAGTCAAGAAGGGCATCAGAAAAGTTAAACATGCAATACAGTCAAAATTGAAAAAACCTGCCTAGTATACATCTTTCAATAGTCATTCTTTTTGTTCAAAACGAAAACTGTATATCAGGGGAAATGCAAAAATAGTGGCCATCAAAAAAGGAGCCGAGGCTCCTTAGTGAGTGTAAATTTAAAGTTTAGCTTTTAAAGCCCCAGCGGGTATCGAGCGCCAATGTTTGGTTTTCATAACGTGGAATAATGTGAATATGCACATGTTCAGTGGCTTCGCCAAAAACTTGTCCATCATTAAACCCAATATGAAAGCCAGTGGGTTGATAGCGTAAATTTAATTCATTACGCGCTTGTTCAAGTAAGGACATTAAACTTTTACGTTCTTTATCAGTAATTTCAAAAAATGAACCAACATGACGTAGCGGGACAATGACAGCATGCCCTTTAGACAGTGTATGTGGTTCAGGAAGTACAACACCAAAATCATTTTTTGCAATAACGTCATATTCGTCAAAATTGCAATATGGACAATTGAGTTCTGTCATTGTGCTCTCCTCATTTTTATAAATTAAATATTGGTATTGGTTCTTAGCGCTTTAAGAACTAAGCTGGCGTGCTAACAAGGCATACATGGCCGCTAAGCTTTGTTGTTCTGCAGCAGCGTTATAAGCTAAATCTACGCCGTTGGCTTTGGCACGTTCATCCGCCATCGGGTTGCTAAAGCCGTGTTTTGCGCCTTCAAAAATATTGATTTGATACTGCACTTGGGCAGCATCCATTTCATTTCTAAAGGTCGCAACATCATCTAAGCTCACCATCGAGTCGAGCTCACCATGTTGCACTAAAATCTCTGCTTGGACTTGTCCTGTTTGTGCAGGAGTCGCTGTAGCAAGTGTTGCATGGAAGGTCACCACAGCTTTTAATGCAGCACCTGAACGAGCTAAATCCAGCACGACTTTTCCGCCATAGCAAAAGCCTATAGCTGCGAGTTTATCTGCATTTACTTCTTTTTGCTGTGCCAAAGTGTTTAATGCAGCAGACGCGCGGGTCACAATGGTGTTGGCATGATCAAAAGTCTGCATCATCCATTCATAAGCTTGCTTGGCATCTGTGGTGACTTTTTTGTCACCATACATATCCAAAGCGAAAGCAGCATAGCCTTGTTCTGCCAATTCACGCGCACGTTGTTCGGTATATTCATTGCGTCCCCACCATTCAGGGGCAACTAATACACCTGCGATCGCAGTGTCTGACTCTGGTGCGGCAAAATAGCCAAAAAGTTGAGTTCCATCCGCTGCTGTATATTGAATTTCGCGCGTCTTAATTTTAACGGTCATGGTCAAATCCTTATGTGCGGCTACGCAGTTAATGAAGACTTAAGATAAAGGGAAATTGGTTTTTGTGAAATAAATATAAGATATCAATGTGAATTTTAAGTCAAATCAATCAAAAAAATTGTAAAAGAAAATAATGGAAAGAAGAAATATTGAGGAGCACCGAGATTTGTCGATGCTCCTAAAGAGAGTATTGTTATTTCGGGAGAACTTCAATGAGCTCTACATCAAAAATCAGCGTGCTATTTGGCTCAATGACGTCTGCTGAACCAATTTGACCATAGCCCAAATTGGCAGGAATGAAGAAGCGATATTTTGCACCTTCTTTCATCAACTGTAGACCTTCTGTCCAACCCTGAATGACTTGACTCACTTGGAACATCGCAGGTTGGTTGCGTGCAATTGAACTATCAAAAACAGTACCATCAATTAAGCGACCTTCATAGTGAACTTTCACTGTTGAATTTGCTTTGGGTGACTTACCTTTGCCAGCTTGAATGACTTGATACTGCAGGCCAGATTTCGTGACCTGAATGCCCGGTTTTTTGGCATTTTCAGCAAGGAAAGCGGCACCAATGGTGGCATTCGCATCCGCTTTTTGCTTCAGTTCAATCAGTTGTTTCGCTTCGGTTTGCTTTTTATATTGGGTTAAGGCACGGGTCATTTCTTCATCTGTTAATGACGAAGCTTGACCTTTAGAAGCTGCCTTTAAACCTGCAACAAATGCATCAATATCCAAATCCTTAATGGATTCAGCATTACTGCGTCCCATTAAATAACCAAAACTATAACCCACTTGTTCTGCAGCACTACTTTTATTACTGACATCTTTGGCAAATACAGTGCTTGAGCAGAGTGCCAAACATAACATACTGATCTGTAATTTCATGACCGAGTCTCAAAATAAAGCAGGAGAGCGAAAAGCTCTCCTGTACCGGTTTTATTATTTAACTTCAATGAGTTCTACATCAAAAATTAAAGTACTGTTCGGTGGAATCGTTCCTGGAACACCTTGAGCACCATAACCTAGGTTTGAAGGAATATATAAAGTGGCTTTGCCGCCTTCCTTCATTAACTGTAGACCTTCAGTCCAACCCGGAATCACTTGATTCAGTGGGAATTCAATTGGCTCGCCGCGCTGTACTGAACTATCAAATACAGTGCCATCCACTAACTTACCTGTGTAGTGAACTTTAACAACTGATGTGGCTTGCGGTTGTTTACCTGTACCTTCTTTCGTTGTTAGGTACTGTAAACCAGTAGCTGTAGTTTTAACCCCAGCTTTGCTTTTGTTTTCTGTTAAGAAATTATCGCTGCTACTTTGTGCTTGCTTATTGCTTTCAAGTTGTTTGTTTTGCATTTCTTGCTGGAACTCAGCATATGCTTTTTGTAATTCTTCTTCAGTATATGCAGGTTTTGCACGAGCATGGCCTGCACGAACGCCAGTGACAAAGCTATCAATATCTAATTCTGGAGGCGTTTGATGGGCAACTTCATAACCAAGTGCATAACTGATTTTAGCGACAGCAGAAGCATTTGCAGCTGGTTGAGTTGATGTTGCTGATTGCGTAGCAGGCGTTTTAGTTGCATAGTAAACAGGAACAAGTGCGGCACCGCCGAGTAATACAGCGACAGCGATAGGTAGGGCCTTACTCATATATTTTCCCACAATTATTTTATATGTAAAAAGTTGCTGAAATTCTAGCAGACTTTTCCTGTTCAGCGCTTACCTATCTCTACGATCAGGTAAGGTGCAGGAAAGATCATCATAGTCATGTTCTTATTTTTATACTATAACGGTATGAATATATAAAACATTTTTTATACAGAATGATGCATGCAACATAAATTTCGCACATAAAAAAAGCCACCGTATTCGGTGGCTTTTTTGAATAGGCTTGAATTAGTCTTGGTCTTTTGAAGCTTTATAACCATAAGAATAGTTATAGCCATAACCATAACCATAACCAGCTGAGCTACGTTGAATGTCGTTTAGAATAATACCATTGACCTTCACACCCACTTGTTCAAAGCGGTTCACGGTTAACTCTAGTTCTTTCAACTGAGTTTTCGCATAACGAGCAATCACCAAATTTACACCAGCATATTGCGAAATAATGATACCGTCTGTCACCGCAAGTACAGGAGGGGTATCAATGATCACATGATCAAACATTGGTGAAATCAAATCTAAGAATTCTTTGAATTTACCAGAACTTAAAAGCTCAGATGGATTAGAAGGGCTTTTACCACGAGTAATCACACTCAAATTTGGAATTTCAGTGGTTTTAATGATGCTGTCTAGATCACGCTGGCCATTTAAATACTCAGAAAGACCTGGTTGGTTGTCATGATTGAAGTATTTGTTCAAATAACCACGACGTAAATCGGCATCAATAATTAAAACACGTTTATCGCTTTGCGCAAGAATCGTAGCTAAATTGGTTGAAATAAACGATTTACCAACTTCTGGTGCTGGCCCCGAAATCATAATCAGGTTATTTTTTGCAGATGTCAGTGCAAAGTGAATGGCAGTACGCATACTGCGCAGGCTTTCAATTGCAATATCATCGCTATTTTTAACCGCAAGTACAGGAATGGTCTTTTTCTTCTTCAGTAACTTGATGCGACTTTCTTGAACAGGGGAACGTGGCACAGTGGCATAAACAGGAAGATCCAGATTATTTTCAATTTCTGAAGAATCTTTAATTCCTGAGCGAAGCATGTTACGTAGTAGTGCAAGTAATGTACCGAGGAAACCACCGAGGAAAATTGAAAGTATCAAGATTTGTAGTTTTTTCGGCGCAATCGGTTTAATCGGCTCTACAGCAGTATCCACAATACGGACATTGCCAATTTCACCAGCTTTGGCAATACTTAATTGTTGATAAGAGTTAAGTAGAGCAGTGTACAGTTGTTGCTTGACTTCAACTTCACGATAGAGCTGTAAATAACGACGCTGTAAGTCTGGTAATTTTTTTAAGGTAGTATTCAGTTCACCAATTTTGCTATTGATTGCACCTAATTGGGCATTCATTTGCTGCATCACTGGATGTTCACTAGTGTACTTCGCAGAAGCTTCAGCAACTTTTTGCTCTAATTCAGCTTTTTGAGTTTCAAGAGTGACGCTTTGAGTTAAATATAGTTCAGATTCTTTGGTTACATCGACGGTATTAAACTCTTGACGGAATTTGTTAAATTCACGTTCTGCGACATCAAGTTGTTGTTTCAGTTCAGGGAGTTGTTCATCCAAAAATTTTAAAGTTTGTGCACTTTCAGCCGAACGTCTTTCAATATTTTGATGGCTGTAGGCTGCTAAAATGGCATTTAAAACTTTTGTAATATGTTCTTTATCTTGGCCTTGATAGTTAAGGCCAAGCACGCCCGTCATTTTACCTTTTTCAGCAACAGAATAATTTGCCAAAATACTGTCAACTGCGGCAGGTAAAGACTGTTTTTGAATTAAATAGTCATCTTTGAATTGATCTTTGCTATAAATTGAGATTTCCCAAAGGCCTTCTGCTGTACGCAAAGAGCTTTTTTGGTTCAATGGTGCTGTTAAAATTGTTTGCTCAGTCTGAAGATCAATTAAAGAAAATTTATTTTCTTGAAACTGTACACTAAGGTTTTTGTCACGATATTGCGCAGGGATATCAAATTGGCGGATTTCAAAACTTTTTTCATTATCTTTGAAAACGACTGATTTATTTTTATATTCGGTGGCATATTCATGCGGTGAAAATAAGCGATCAGTGAAAGAATTTTCAGTACCTGAAATTTTTAGATCGAGATGTAAGTTTTGAATCACGGTACCTAGAACTAAGCGTGATTTAAGAATCTCAATTTCTGCTTGGGCGGGTTGTTTTTGATCAATCATATTAGAAAGATCACCTAACAACGCAGCAGAAGCCCCTTTATTCTCTTCGACCTGTACTAAAGCATTGACTGCATAAGTGTCGGGGGTGGTTCTAAGATAAAGTAAGGCGCAAACAAGACTTAAAATTACACATAGAGCAATTAACTTCCACTGTGCAATCAGAGAGAAAAATAATTCTTTTAAATCAATTGTATCTTCTGTATTGGTATTTTGGCTCATAATCGTACATCAAAAGTTAAATTTGTTTAGTCCAATCTGCAACGCAAGATTGGATCAGTTCTGAGGTCTGGTCAAAAAAGGCTTGATCGTGCTGGTATGGGTCAGGCACATTTTTACCTTGCCAATGTCCTAAACGAAAGGTCTTGCCCTTTGCAAATGGCCACGTTTGTTCAATATGCTTTTGTTGATTTGAACTCATGACTAAAATTAAATCTGATTTCTTGATCAGTTCAGCATTCAATTTTTGGGCAATATGTCCACTCATATCGATGCCAATTTTTTGCATACAGTATTGAGCTTTTTCATCTGCTGCATGTCCAACCATGCCTGAGATTCCCGCTGAATAAATATTCAGATCGGGATGATTCTTTTTCAGAAGATATTCTGCCATAGGACTTCGGCAAATATTACCTACACACACCACCAGAATATTTTTAAATAACATTATTGACCCATTCTGTCGATGTTATAGATCATATTTGAGAAAGGAATCACCTGATTGATCACACGCTGCCAACGAGCTAAACCAGATGCATCAACATATACAATATCATTGCTACGCATTCTGAACTGGTTTGCGAGTCCAAAGTCACCAATACTGGTTAAATCCAAATGATAAATTTCGGTCATCGGACTATTCATATCACTACGTACTACGTAGATTTTACCTCGACTTGCAGAAAGCGAGTTTACCCCAAGACTTTCGCCCAAGACGTCACTTAAACTCATTCCTTGATCACGCATTGGTAGGGATTGATTTTTACCAGATTCACCCATTACATAAATTTTCTGATTTTCGCGTGAATTGACATAAATTGTATCGTTAGGCTGTATGAGTAGATTATGTAGTGAATAGCCAGCCTTTTCTAACTGAATGCTATTTAAGTTGTAAGTTTGTCCTTGGCGTACCAAGGTAATAGACGTATTATCGCCAAATTGCGTATTCACACCGCCAGCAAGACCAAGTGCAGTATATACGCTGGTAGGTTGGTCGGTGAGATTAAATTGACCACCTTTCATTACATTACCTTGGACAGAATAACGCTGGCCTTGGTAGGAAAGAACGCGAACAATCACATCTGGAGTTTTTAAATAGCGGGCAAGTTGGCTACGTAACTCCTGATTGACTTTTGTTAGGGATTTTCCGGCAGCTTTATATCGGCCAATAATCGGGAATTGAATATAACCATTTTGGTCGATTTGGTAACCGTTTGATTTAATCGCTTCCTCATTGCTTATTGTATTTGTGGGTGGTGTAATTTCAGGGTACGCCCATAAATAAATAGATAAAATATCACCAGAATTTAATCGATATTGTTGTTGTTGTTGATTGAAAAGGTGAGCAAAATTTTGTTGATTAATCTGTGCGGGTTGAACGGCTGCTAAATTGTCTTGTGATAATTTGATGACATTTACAGTTGAACCTAGATCTGTTTGGAAAATACCTTCTTTTGGTAAATCATATGTTTGAAGACCTGATGTGATTGCACAACCCGTCATACCTAAACTGAGTGCTAACAAGAAGCTATAACGATAGTAACTCACTCGAAATCCTACTTATAAAAATAATTGAATTGTAAAAAAGGCAATCGCCTGATTTTTAAAATATATAACGCAGCATTTTATACTATGTAAAGTCAACATCCTAGGATTTGCTGTCAAAATGTGTTGCTACAGTGTAATGATTATTGTGTGAAATAAAACACATATATGTTAATGAATACATAATAAATTCATTTAAGTAATTGGTGTTAAAAATCAAATATTAATATATTGGTTAAAAAATAAACGTTTAATTTTGCAGTTATAATTTTCGATTACGAAAAATAATAATTCCCGAAAAATATAAGGGCGATTTCTGCTATATTATGAGGCGTTTTTCACATGATTAAATCATAAATTATAAGGCTCTGGAATGTTGCAACTCTCGGAACTAAAAATTGCTGTAATTGGGTTGGGCTATGTGGGTTTACCACTAGCTGTTGAATTTGGTAAAAAAGTACCTGTAGTGGGTTTTGATATTCACCAAAAACGAATTGACGAGCTGCGTTCAGGGCAGGATCATACGCTCGAAGTATCTCCAGAAGAATTAGTACAATCTACGCATTTAACATATAGTGCAAATTTAGACGATCTTAAATCTTGTAACTTTTTTATTGTTACTGTGCCAACTCCGATTGATGATTATAAGCAACCAGATTTAACACCATTAGTTAAAGCATCGACCAGTATTGGTAAAGTACTCAAAAAAGGTGATGTGGTTGTATATGAGTCCACAGTGTATCCTGGTGCAACTGAGGAAACTTGTATTCCTGTTTTAGAACAGGTATCTGATCTGAAATTTAATCAGGATTTTTTTGCAGGTTATAGTCCAGAGCGAATTAACCCAGGTGATAAGCTTCACCGTGTGACTAATATTCTAAAAATCACTTCGGGTTCAACACCTGAAGTTGCTGATTATGTTGATGAAGTCTATAACCTGATTATTGAAGCAGGCACACATAAAGCATCCAGCATTAAAGTCGCAGAAGCGGCAAAAGTGATTGAAAATACCCAACGTGATGTCAATATTGCTCTTATTAATGAGTTGGCTGTAATTTTCAATAAAATGGGAATTGACACTGAGGCTGTACTTCAGGCAGCTGGAACAAAGTGGAACTTCTTACCTTTCCGTCCTGGTTTAGTAGGTGGTCATTGTATTGGTGTTGATCCGTACTATTTGACACATAAGGCTCAAGCAATTGGTTATCACCCTGAAATTATTTTAGCAGGTCGTCGTTTAAACGATTCTATGGGCGCTTATGTCGTGACTCAGCTTGTTAAAGGTATGATCAAGAAAAAAATTCAGGTTGAAGGTGCAAAAGTTTTGGTACTTGGCTTGAGTTTTAAAGAAAATTGCCCTGATATTCGAAATACCAAAATTATCGATATCGTGCATGAGTTGCAAGAATATCATATACAAACTGATGTTTATGACCCTTGGGTGGACAGTGCAGAAGCTGAACATGAATATGGCATTACACCTGTTTCTCGTCTAAAAAATGGCCAATATGATGCGGTAATTTTAGCTGTAGCACATGAGCAGTTTAAAGTTATGGGGGTAGATGCAATTCGCGCACTTGGTAAGTCTGCACATGTACTTTATGACCTAAAATACGTACTTGACCAATCTGAATCTGATATCCGCCTTTAATTAATAGAGTAATAATGATGAGCCAATATAAGAATATTTGTGAACAACTTAAGACTCAGCCAAAAACATGGCTGGTGACGGGAGTGGCTGGCTTTATTGGCTCAAACCTATTAGAAACCTTATTGAAACTCGATCAAAAAGTTGTGGGATTAGATAATTTTGCTACAGGTCATCAATATAATCTGGATGAAGTGCAGAGTTTGGTGACACCTGAACAATGGGTAAACTTCAAGTTTCATGAAGGGGATATCCGTAATTTTGAAGACTGCCAGATGGCATGTGCAGGCGTGGATTATGTATTGCACCAAGCTGCTTTAGGTTCTGTACCTCGTTCCATTGCTGACCCGATTACCACCAATGCAGCTAATATTAGCGGTTTTTTAAATATGCTCACCGCTGCGCGTGATGCGAAAGTTGCAAGCTTTACTTATGCAGCCAGTAGTTCAACGTATGGTGACCATCCGGCATTGCCAAAAGTCGAAGAAAATATTGGCAATCCATTGTCACCATATGCTGTGACCAAATATGTCAATGAGCTGTATGCCGATGTTTTTGCTCGTACTTATGGCTTTAAAACCATTGGTTTGCGTTACTTCAATGTCTTCGGCAAGCGTCAGGACCCAAATGGTGCCTATGCTGCAGTCATTCCAAAATGGACCGCAGCCATGATTGCGGGTGATGATGTCTTTATTAATGGAGACGGTGAAACCAGTCGTGATTTCTGTTTTATTGAAAATACGGTACAAGCCAATATTTTAGCTGCAACAGCACAAGATGAAGCTAAAAATCAGGTTTATAATGTTGCAGTAGGTGACCGTACCACTTTAAATGATTTATTTAATGCCATTAAAGCTGCATTAAATGAAAATGGTGTGATTTATGAAAAGCAGCCAGTTTATCGTGATTTCCGTGCGGGTGATGTACGCCATTCACAAGCAAGTGTAGAAAAAATCAAAAGTTTACTAGGTTATGCGCCAAAATTTGTCATTGCACAAGGGATAGACCAAGCAATGCCTTGGTATATTAATTTTAGTAAGTAAATGATGTTAGGTAAAATTAAGGCACTTAAAAATCGTTTCAGTGCCAATAAAGATAGTAAAGCTTTAGCCCGTAACTTTGGTTATCTAATGATAATGCAAATAACAGGTTACATTTTTCCATTGCTTACTATTCCTTATTTAGCAAAAGTCATTGGTGTGGATGGTTTTGGGAAGATTGCTTTTGCAGCGGCAGTAGTAGTCTGGTTTCAGACTATTACTGATTGGGGATTTAGTTATACTGCGACCCGTGATGTAGCTCGTAATAGAGATAGTTTAGAAAAAGTTTCAGAAATTTTTTCTAATGTATTATGGGCTAAAAGCTTACTTGCATTAGTTTCTTTTATTATACTTTTTATTCTTACTGAGTTTATTCCTTATTTAAAAGAAAATCAAATATTATTATTTATAACATTTATGCTCGTACCGGCAAAAATTTTATTTGCAGATTGGTTCTTTCAAGCAATTGAAAGAATGAAGTTTATTACAATTTTTGATTTAATCTCTAAATTAGTATTTACATTTTGTATTTTTATCTTTGTTAAAGAAAAATCTGATTTTATTTTACAGCCTCTATTTTTAAGTTTAGGATCTATTTTAGTTGGTGTTATTTCTTTCTATTTAATTGTTTTTAAATTTAAAGTTAAGGTTTTAAAACCTAATTTTAATAAAGTGTTTCAGACTATTAAAAATAGTAAAGATGTTTTTATTAATAATATTGTGCCAAATTTTTATAATAGTTTTTCTTCCATATTACTTGGTTTTTGGGGTGGAAGTGTAGCTAATGGATTGTTAGATGCGGGAACTAAGTTTGCAGGAATTGTCCAACAATTCATTGGGATCATTTCTCGTGTTTTTTTTCCTCTATTATCTCGAAAATCAAATCAACATCATGTATATGAAAAAATAAATATTATAGTGACAGTTTTTAGCACTGTTTTTTTAATTATATTAGCGCCATATATTATCAAGTTTTTCTTTACACCAGAATTTTATGAATCAATATTGGTTTTACAAATTATGGCCTGCTCTTTAATATTTCTTACTCTGAGTAATACATATGGTCTTAATTATTTAATTATTCATGGTTATGAAAGACTATTAAGAAATATTACTATAAGCAGTTCGATTATCGGTTTTCTAGCTTGTTTTCCATTAATCTATTTCTATGGGTTTTTAGGTGCAGCTATTACAATTACATTAACTAGAGCTATTTTAGGTTTGTCTATTATGTATAAAGCTAAATGTATTCAACGGAGAGATTTAAGTAAATGAAAATTGCCATACATCATAGATCAGGTAGTTTTTCTGAACGTTGGATAAATTATTGTGAAAAAAATGCTATAGAATTTAAACTTGTAAATGCTTTTGATAATAATATTATTGAGCAGCTTGCAGATTGTGATGCTTTTTTGTGGCATCATCATCATGCGCAATATAAAGATGTGCTAACGGCTAAAAGAATATTATTTGCTCTAGAACATGCTGGAATTAAAGTTTTTCCAGACTTCAGAACCGGATGGCACTTCGATGATAAAGTTGCGCAAAAGTATTTATTAGAAGCAATTAACGCCCCTTTAGTACCAAGCTATGTATTTTATGATAAAGAGAAAGCTTTAGAATGGGCAAATAATACAGATTATCCTAAAGTTTTTAAACTTAAAGGAGGTGCTGGGTCATCAAATGTAAGACTAGCTAAGAATAAAAATGAAGCTATAAGACTAATTAATAAAGCTTTTGGTAAAGGCTTTGCTCAATTTGACCGATATGAAAATTTAAAAGAAAAGTTTAGAAAATTTAAATCAGGTCAAGAAGGCTTATTCGGGATTATTAAAGGTTTAATTAGATTATTTATCGGTACTAAATTTGGAAATGAGCAATATCTAGAACGTGGTTATATTTATTTTCAAGAATTTATTCCAAATAATAATAGTGATATTCGTGTAATTGTTGTAGGTGATAAAGCTTTTGCAATTAAACGAATGGTCAGAGATAATGATTTTAGAGCATCTGGGAGTGGTAATATAGTATATGATCATTTACAGATAGATGTAAATATTGTTGAGCTCGCTTTTCACATTAATAAAAAACTTCAATGTAGTTCTGTAGCTTTTGATTTTGTAATTGACAAAGATGGTTCACCATTAGTTGTAGAAATAAGTTATGGATATGCTATGGAAGCATATGATAAATGCCCAGGCTATTGGGATGATAATTTAAATTGGCATAATGAAAAGTTTGATGCACAAGCATGGACTATTTCTCAAATGATAGAAAAATCTTAGGTTTTTCTATCATTTTTTATATTTAATGTTTTAGGGGTTTAATAGTTAATGAAAATGACAGTTATATTGTTAGTACTAAGTATAGTATCAATATCATTTACACTATTTTATCCTTCTGAATATTACTTAGAGTTACTGCCTATATCTTTTTTATTTTTGAATTTAATATTTTTAAATTTGAATAGAAAATTTAGTGATAGTTTTGTTTTTAAGATTTTTTTAGCTCAAGGGGTTGTTAGATACTTAATTTTACCTGTTCTATTTTTAGTAGATCCCGATATTATAGGGATTCAATCTAAAAAAATAAATATAGCTATATTTATTATGATTTTTGAATTATTTTTTGTTTATCTTATTTTTTTATTTTTTTCTTTTCAAAAAAATATTAATTCAACATCAGATTTTAAACCATATTTTTTTAAAGGTTTATATTTTATTCCAATTTTATTGGTGTTAATTTTTTCTTTTATTTATTTAAGTGGAGCATTGGTTAAGGTTAATGCTATATGGAATTTAGATAGTTTTGTTGATAAGTATATAACGGAAGGGGAGGAGTTGTCTTACAATATTGTCGGAATTTTATTATTCAATCTTTTTAAGGTTTTATTGTTGCTTTATTGTTTTAGTAAGATTTTTAATTCAAAAATAATAAGTTATGATTTGAAAAAATGGCTTTATGGAATATTAATTATTTTTTCTGGTTTATTTATATTGGGTGTTAGCCGTTTTAGTATTTTGCTAAATATGGCTGTTATGTTTGCAATGCTCAGCTCTTTCATGGATAAAAAAGAAGTAAATAAAGTTATATATTTTTCATTACCTGTAGTATTTTTTATTCTTTTAACTGCTACTCTAGCAAAGTTTTCAAGATATGGAAATGAAGCGACTAGTGATGCTGTATTGACAGCTAGATCAATTAATGCTTACTTTTCAGGATTTGGTAATATTGCTATTGGTTTAGATGCATACGATTATCTATATATTAATAATAATGTACTATATATAGTGAACGATACTATACAGAATATCCCTGTTTTATCTAAATTTGCATTAGAAGATTATAAAACAAATGTTAAATTCAATGAGATGATTTATGGGCATAAGTCTTGGGCTGATCAGATTGTTCCGTTGAGCATAAGTGGATTGTTTCATTTTGGTTATATTGGACTTTTTTTATATTCTCCTATCTTTATGGCAATTGCTCTTTATTTTGAGAGGCTAAGTAAAAGTGTAAGGTTTATTGGGTATAAATATGTTTTTACCTATCTATCTATAAATCTTTCATTGGTTTTTATGTTGAATTTAGGTAGCTTCTATAGTAGTTTTTTTAATAATATTTTATTCATCTTTTTTCCATTAACACTTATTTACTTTTTTGATAAAAAGAAAATAAGTTTTAGGTAGGTAATATGCGAGTATATTTTTTTGACTTTACTGTAAATTTTGGAGGTGCACCTCAAGGTAGTTTATACCTAATGTCACGTTTAAAAGATGCTGGATATCAAGTAGGAGTTATTGATGTATATGGTAACTGCACAGAATATTCAAATAAAGCTAAAGAATATAATTTAGATCATCATATTCTATTAAAAAAATATAAAAAAATGACGATTGGATATAATGGAAAACCCATCCGAAGAATATTATCTATACTTTCTCAATCTTTTACATATATTAATATTTTAGTAAATTTAAGAAAAATTATAAGTAAGAAAAAACCGAAAATTATCATTGTTAATAATGAGAAATCTTTATTTTTTCTGAAAATTATACAAAAAATCATAAATTTCAAAATTATTCTCTATTTTCGTGGAGAAGGTATACCAGAACAATTGCCAAAAAGATTTGTCAATTCTCTTGTAAATGATACATCCCACGTTGTAGCTCATTCGAAGGTAGCTATAGAAAATTTAAAAAATGCTGGTGTACCACATCAGCATTTAAGTTTCATACCCAACTGCATCGAGTTGGAAAGATTCTCATTGCCTAATAAAAGTACTAGTTTAGCAAAATATAAAAAGATTAAACTTATTTTAGCTGCTGCTCGATTGACAGAAGAAAAGGGCCAACATATAGCTATTGAAGCTGTTAATAAGTTAAAGCAGCAAAATATAGAAGTAGATTTATTAATCCCAGGTGTAATTGCTACGGGATTTGATGATAGCTATTTAAAATATTTAAATGATTTAATTACTAAATATCAATTGGAAAATAATGTTCATTTTATAGGATGGCGTGATAATCTAATTGAAGATATTGTTCAATGTCATATTGTTGTTTTACCTAGTCATACGGAAGGTTTTCCTCGGTCAGTAATAGAAGCAATGATACATAAGGTTCCTGTCTGTGCTACTCCTGTAGGTGGTATTCCTGAAGCTATTACGCATAATAAAACAGGCATGTTATTTGATATAGATGATTCAGAGCAACTTTTTGGTAACTTAAAAAAATTAATAGAAGATGAAGATTTGTACCAAAATATTGTATCTAATGCATTTTTATTCAGTGAAAACTATTTTCATCCTGAGAAAAATACTCAAGGAATGATTCAAGTCTTAAATAAGGTATAATATGAAAAATCCTCTTGTTTCGATTATGATTCCTGCCTATAACGCAGAAATGACAATTGCTAAAGCAATCAGATCTTTATTATATCAAACTTACACTAATTGGGAGTGTATTATTATTAATGATGGTTCTACTGATAATACGGTAGAAATTATTAAAGGTTTTAAAGATAGCCGAATAAAATTGTATTCATTTGAAACTAATAAAGGTCGAGGCTTAGCACGAAAGTTTGCAATGCAAAAATGCAATGGTGAGTTATATGCTATGCTAGATGCAGATGACTGGTATTATCATGATAAATTAGAAAAACAGGTCGATTTTTTTAAAAAAAATATAGATGTTGATATCGTCTCTTGTGGGATGATCATCCAAAAGGATAATGATTGTGTTGCTGTTAGAGGAATAGGTAATAATAAGATATATAGCTTTGATAAACCTCGCAAAGTACCAATACCTCATGCTAGTAGTATGTTTAGAGCTAATATTGTTGGTAATAATGTTTATGATGTTAATTTTAAATTAGGTCAGGACACAGATTTTCTGCGCAGAATTATGTTAGGACGTAAATACGCTCAACTTGATTTTGTTGGATATGTTTATGATGAGTATATATCAAACAATTATAGTAAAATTTTAAGTAGCTATCAATTTAGTGCTAAAAGTTATTTAAAATTTATTAAAGTTAATCCATTTTTATCTATATTTAATGCTTCTTTAGAATATATTAAAATTCTGAGATTGATTATTTTAGTTAATTTTTTTGGCTTTGATTATATTTTGAAATCTAGATCTATTGCTGTCAATAATGACTTGTCTTCTGAGTTCTATTCTAATTTAGATAAACTTAAATTAGTCTAAAGGTTAATATACTATGAATATTGTTTATATTATTACTAGATCAGATGTATTAGGAGGTGCGAGTGTACATCTTTTAGATTTAGCAAAAGGGATTGTTCAAAAAAAGCATAATGTACATATTTTAGTTGGTGGTAAGGGTGCTTTTACTACAGAATTAGAAAAAAACAATATAAAATTTAGTTCTTTAAAGCATTTAAAAAGAGAAATTTCTCCTACCCATGACTTATTGGGCTTTTTAGAAATAAGAAAGTATTTGAGCAAAATAAAGCCTGATATTGTGCATTGTCATTCAAGCAAAGCTGGTTTGTTAGGACGTTTAGCTGCTAAGACATTAGGTTTGCCTGTGGTTTTTACAGCTCATGGGTGGGCTTTTACAGATGGTGTTAGCCCTAGAAGACAAAAAATATATTCTAAATTAGAAAATTTCCTAACTAAATTTTCAGATCATATTATTACTGTTTCAGAATATGATAGACAACATGGTTTTAAATATAAGGTTGGTACACCAGATCTAGTTACAACTATTCATAATGGGGTGCCAGATATCGCGAATTCAGATCGAATATTTGTACATAAAGAAAATAACTCTGTTGTTAATTTGATTATGGTTGCTAGATTTGAAGATCCTAAAGATCAATATTTCCTTATAGAAGCTTTATCTAAATTGCCAAAAAATTTAGATTGGAAAATTGATTTTTTAGGTGATGGGCCAAATCTTAAAAAATGTCAAGAATTGGCTACCCATGAAAATCTTAATTCAAAAATCATTTTTCATGGTCAAAGTTTTAAAGTAAAAGAGTTTCTGAATCTGGCTGACATTTTTGTATTAATTTCAAATTATGAAGGCTTTCCTTTGACTATATTGGAGGCAATGAGTACATCTTTACCTATTATTGCTTCTGATGTGGGAGGGGTAAAGGAAAGTGTTAGTTCTAAAAATGGATATCTTATTCCTAAAGGGGATATTGATATTTTAGTTCAGTCACTTCAAGAACTAATTGTGGATAAAAATTTGCGTCTACAATTAGGTGATAACAGTCGTCATTTGTATGAAACACAATTTAATTTTAACACAATGTTGCATAAAACATTGGATGTCTATACTCAAGTATTATCAAAGCGGTCTTTAAAATAATGAGAGTTTTAATCACAGGTGCAACAGGATTTGTAGGTACAGCTCTGACTGAACGAGTGAGTAGTGTGTATGACACGATTGCTTTAGTCCGCACTCAGAATCATGTACTTTCTGCAAATATCCAACAACTTGTTGCTGCTAATATTTTTGCAGCAGACTTACCTGCCAATATAGACGTCATTATTCATTTAGCAGGTCGCGCTCATATTCTAAATGAACAAACAACAGACCCATTGAGCGAATTCCGTAAAGTAAATGTGGAAGGCACTTTGCAATTAGCGCGTCAGGCTTTAGACAAAAAAGTTAAACGCTTCATATTTATGAGTTCTATTGGTGTAAATGGTGCAGTGACATTGCAGCAGCCATTTACAGAAGATGCCCTGCCCCAACCTCATGCAGATTATGCGGTTTCTAAACTCGAAGCCGAACAAGAACTTAAAAAACTATTTGCCGGGTCAGACACAGAATTAGTTATTATTCGCCCACCCTTGGTTTATGCAGCCCATGCTCCGGGTAACTTTGCTCGACTGCTTAAATTGGTTGCAACCAATCTGCCTTTGCCTTTTGCAGGCACAAAAAATAAACGTAGCTTTGTTGCACTTGAAAATTTGGTAGACTTTATTCAAACCTGTATTGAACATCCAAATGCAGCCAATCAAACATTTCTAGTAGCAGATCAAAGTCGTATTTCTACACGTGAGCTGGTGCAATACTTAAAGCAGGGCGTGGGAAAACCAGCACGTTTTATTTATCTCCCACAACCGCTTATAAAATTAGGAGCAGCATGTATTGGCAAATCTAAACTCTATGAGCAGTTATTTGAGTCACTAGAAGTCGATACGACCAAAGCTCAGAAGTTGTTGGGTTGGACAGCCCCTCTTACTACCCAGCAAGCCATGCTACAAGCAGGCCGAAACTATTTAAAAATGAAAGAGTAATTCACGTATGTCAATTTTTGCACTGAGCATCGTATTTTTTATACTGACATTACTATTCACAGGTTATATGCGGCATTACGCCCTAAAGAAAAATATTATAGACAATCCCAATGAACGTAGTTCTCACAGTGTACCTACGCCGCGAGGTGGCGGTGTTGCGGTCGTATGTAGCTACTTATTGGCTTTGATTATTTTAATGTATAGCCAGCAGCTGACAGTACATATAGGTTTAACCCTTATGGCTGCAGGTTTTGTTATCGCTTTACTTGGTTTTTTAGATGACCATGGACATATTAACTCCATGCTGCGTTTAGCCGTACATTTCTTGGTGGCCATTGGCGTGGTGATCAGCTTGGGTGGCTTTAGCGAAGTTACAGCTTTTAATGGTCTGCAACTTGGCTTTCTCGCCAATATTATTGCAGTGTTATTTTTGGTATGGTTGCTCAATCTATACAACTTTATGGATGGAATTAACGGCATTGCCAGTGTCGAAGCCATTACTACTGTCGTTAGTATGGCCATTTTGTATTATGTACTCAATACCACATTAAACTCAGACATACTTTGGTTATTGGCAGCCTGTGTATTTGGCTTTTTACTGTGGAACTTTCCCAAGGCTAAAATTTTCATGGGCGATGCCTGTAGCGGATTTCTCGGCCTCACTTTGGGTATTTTGGCGCTCATCGCCCTCAAAGAAAATTTAGCCCTGTTTTGTGCGTGGATCATTTGTCTAGGTGTATTTGTGGTCGATGCAACATATACCCTCATTAAACGCGTGTTGAGTGGCTATAAAATGTATGATGCACATCGAAGCCATAGCTATCAAATTTTATCGCGTAAATGCGAGAGTCATACCCTCGTGACGTTGGCGGTTGCTGCGATTAACCTATTGTGGTTATTTCCTATCGCTTATATAACGGTTACACAAGCATGGGCGTACCCTGAATTGGCAGTACTGATTGCCTATATACCATTGTTAATTGTGGCTATAAAATTCAAGGCAGGTCATCCCGATGCTTAATAAACCCAGCTTGTTAATTCTAGGTGCAGGTGGATACGGTTTAGCTGTTGCAGACGCTGCAGAACTGAGTGGACAATGGCAAGAGATTATGTTTGCCGATGACCGTTGGCCTGCAACACAGCATGTGGCGGAATATAACATTGTGACAAATATTGCCAATTTAAATCAGTTGCAGAATACTCAGCTTCAAGCGATTGTGGCGGTAGGCAATAATACATTACGGCAGCAATGGCAACAGACCTTGCGAGCCTTGGGTATAGAATTGACTTCGGTGATTCATCCTAAAACAGTTGTGAGTCCAACAGCTAACATCGGTCTAGGGGTGAGTGTGATGGCAGGGTGTGTAATTAGTCGTAAAACTGTGATCAACGATGGTGTAATTTTAAATATTGGTACATTATTAGATCATGATGTGGTCATTGAGCAATTTGCCCATTTAAGCGTGGGGGTAAAAGTTGCAGGTGGTCAAACTATCGCCGCACATTCATTTTTAGAGGTTGGAACCTGTATTCTGCATTAAAGTAATACGGTGTTTTAAAATTCAAATATTAATAATTGTATATTTATGAAATCCATTATCGAACCTGCTGTAGAATCCCCCCGCTTAGTCAAACTTGCATTTTTAATGGTGCTGGACTTTTGTGTATTTCCTGTCTTGCTTTGGCTATGTTATGCCATCCGCCAGTTTGATTTAGGCGCAGAAGTGGTGCCCAACTTGGCTTTTGGTTCGGTATGGGCAAGTGTGATTGCAGTTGCATCGTTGTTTGTTTTTGGGGTGTATCGTTTTATTGTGCGCACCTATAGCGAACTGTTTATGTTCAAGCTGGGGTTGGGTACTGCTTTGACTGTGGCAGGGTTGTATGCGTTGGCATATTTTACCGATGCCTTTATTCCCACGTCTATTCCACTCATGTTTGGCTTTCTCATGTTCGCTTGGGTCTGGTTTAGCCGTGGTTTTATTCGCTTTATCGTGCGTTCTTATTTACAGGCCGATGTACAAAAAAAACGCATCGCGATTTATGGCGCGGGCAATGCAGGGCAGCAAATTGCGGCGGCTTTATGTAGTTCAGATGAACACTTACCTGTGTTGTTTATTGATGATGATCCATCACTCACTGGGCAGCAATTGGGGCGTTTAAAAGTCTATGATGCAGAAACAGCATTAAAAGTCATGCCGAAAAAGCATATTGATGAAATTTTGATTGCGTTGCCTTCTGTCGGGCGCATGCGTAAAAGCGAGATCGTCAAATTTTTAGAACCTGCACATATTAAAATTACCGAAATTCCAGGACTGACCAAACTGGTCGATGGTGAAATTCGCGTATCGGATATTCAGGAAGTCGATATTATTGACTTGCTCGGGCGTGACCCTGTGCCGCCAGTACCCGAACTGTTGGCTAAAAATATTCAAAACAAAATAGTCTTGGTCACAGGCGCGGGTGGTTCCATTGGTTCTGAACTGTGTCGCCAAATTGTCAAAAATAAACCCAAAGCCTTGGTGATTTATGAACTGACCGAATTTGCGTTGTATAGCATTGACAAAGAATTACGCTTAAATAGCGATGTCACGATTATCCCGATTTTAGGGTCAGTGCTTGATCAGGCCAAACTAGAAAGGGTGATGGAACAGTATGCAATTCAAACCGTGTACCATGCGGCTGCCTACAAACACGTGCCCTTGGTAGAATGTAACCCATTGGCAGGTTTGAAAAATAACGCGATTGGGACGGCATTTAGCTTAAATGCAGCAGTCAAAACAGGAGTAGAAACCTTTGTGCTTATTTCTACCGATAAAGCCGTGCGTCCGACCAATGTCATGGGGGCGTCTAAACGTATGGCAGAGTTGTATTGTCAAGCCATGGCGGAAGCGCAAGATCAGACCCAAATCAGCATTGTCCGCTTTGGGAATGTTTTGGGTTCTTCGGGTTCGGTGGTGCCGTTGTTTAAACAGCAAATTGCCAAAGGTGGGCCAATTACCGTAACTCATCCTGAAGTAACCCGTTACTTTATGACCATTCCAGAAGCCTCACAATTGGTAATTCAGGCGGGCGCTTTGGGTCAGGGGGGCGATGTATTCCTGTTAGATATGGGGGAACCTGTACGCATTCAGGACTTGGCCCGTCAAATGATTGCACTGAGTGGTTTAAAAGTACGAGAATCAGGCAGTCAGGAAGGTGATATTGAAATTCAATATTCAGGCTTACGCCCAGGCGAAAAACTCTACGAAGAATTGTTGATTGATTCAGACAATACCGAAATTACCCAGCACAGTCGTATTTTACGTTCTTTTGAAAAGATGTATCCGTTGGATGAATTGCTGTTGGTATTTGAGCGTATGCATGACTTAACTGCAATTCAAAGCGATATTGACTGGGCTTTGGCGCAGCTTGAACACTATGTGGATGGTTATATCAGTGGTACAGAAATTAAGGTGAACTAGACTCAAGTAGCAATAGACTTTATCCATGAATGAAAAATAATCGATATCAACTTATTAAATTAATATTGAAAAACTCCTTCTCCCTTTGGGAGAAGGCTGGGATGAGGGTAAAGATGCTTTCGGGCGCAAAGAAATAGGAAAGGTGTGAAGTAGATCATAATTAAAAAAGCTATTTTACCCGTTGCAGGTTTAGGCACCCGTTTTCTGCCTGCCAGTAAAGCCATTCTCAAAGAAATGGTCACCGTGGTCGATCGTCCTGCCATTGAATATGTAGTACGTGAGGCAGTTGCAGCAGGGATTGAGCAAATTATTTTGGTGCCCCATTCTTCTAAAGCCTCCATTGAAAACTACTTTGACCGTAACTTTGAGCTAGAAACTACATTAGCACAAAAACAAAAACTGGATTTGCTCAAAGAAATTACCGAAATTTTACCTGCGCATGTCAGTGTCGTGAGTGTACGTCAGCCACACCTTTAGGCTTAGGGTATGCAGTTTTATGTGCTAAATCTGTAGTGGGGAATGACGCCTTTGCAGTGCTGTTACCCGATGTATTGGTTAAAGATGATGCTGCACAAAATGACTTGGCGTGTATGATTCAGCGTTTTGAGCAAAGCCATGCCGCACAGATTATGGTTGAAGCAGTGCCAGATCATCTGGTCGATCAATACGGTATTTTCAATGTAGCCGCAGCACCAGCAGAAGGTGAAAGTATCGTGATGCAGGACATTGTTGAAAAACCTGCAATAGGCACGGCACCTTCTAATTTATCGGTAGTGGGGCGTTATGTCTTGCCTGCAGAAATTATGACTTTGCTGGAAAAAACCTCTAAAGGGGCAGGCAATGAAATTCAATTGACCGATGCCATTGCCATGTTGCAGCAAAATAGTGTGGTGGAAGCTTACCGTATGCAAGGTCAGACTTTTGACTGTGGCAGCAAGTTGGGTTACTTAAAAGCAGTGTTGCATTATGGACTTGATCATCCAAAATTAAGCGATGATTTTAAAGCCTTGATTCAAGAGTTAAAGATTGAATCTTAAAGGTGATTAAGGGGAAAAGTAGAAAATCCCTCCTCGCCTGCCTTCTTACGCAAGAATTTAAAGCAGTGCTTAAATTCTTGCTCAGGGAGGAACGTTCATAACAAAGCCCTTGCTTGTGCGAACTTCCCCTTTTGAGAAAGGTGAGCCATATATGGCGCAAGAGAAGGAAATTTCAATATCCATTTAAATATGAATATAACGATGATTTCTTGATTTATGAAAGATATCTAATGTAAGAAAGGATAAAATGTAAAAATCTTTCCTAATCTCTTGAATAAAGAGAGTAACCCCATGAAATAAACAGCATCAACCTATACAACAGGAATACATTTTGAAAGTCGCAGTCCTTGGAAAAACCCTCTATGCAGGCGTGATGTCTGCACTCTTGGCGGAATGTGGGCATCAAGTGTATTGGTGTAACATCTTTCTAGATGCTGCTCATCCACTGGAACAGCATCATTTGGCCTTATCCAATTGTTTGGCTCAATCGCGCTTACTGGCATTTGGTAATCAAGCTTTAAATCAACAAGAAGTACAAGATTTGCCGGAATATAAACAATATGAAGGTAATCAACCAAGTTCAACCATTTTATTGCAAGAGCTAAATCCATATAGTTTGGGCATGTTGATCGCAATGTATGAACATAAAGTTTTTGTACAGTCCGTGCTTTGGAACATTAACCCGTTTGATCAATGGGGTGTAGAGAAAGGCAAAGAAATTGCCAATCAGCTACTTCCAATATTAAATGGTGATCGAAAGGATATTTCGGATTTAGATGGCTCAACGCAAGGCTTACTACACATATTATTAGGAAAAACAAATGGCTAAAATTTTAGTAACAGGTGGTGCAGGTTATATTGGTTCACATACTTGTATTCAACTTTTGAGCGCAGGGCATGAGGTTGTTGTACTGGATAATTTGTCCAACAGTTCTGTCGAATCTTTAGCACGTGTTCAAGCGTTGGCAGCTAAAAAATTAGATTTTGTTGAAGGTGATATTCTCGATCAGCAAATTTTAGATCAAATTTTTCAGCATCATTCTATTAATGCAGTGATTCACTTTGCAGGCTTAAAAGCTGTGGGTGAAAGCCAAAAAGAGCCACTAAAATATTTTGAAAATAATATCTCGGGTTCTATTAGCTTAGTTAAAGCGATGGAGCGTGCTCAAGTTTTTAAGTTGGTCTTTAGTTCATCTGCAACAGTTTATGATGAAGCCAATATTTCACCCTTGAATGAAACTATGCCTACAGGTATGCCAAGCAATAACTATGGCTATACCAAACTGATTGTTGAGCAATTACTAGAAAAATTAGCAGCTGCAGATGAGCGTTGGTCAATCGCTTTGCTGCGTTATTTTAACCCAGTAGGGGCACATCAAAGTGGTCAAATTGGTGAAGACCCACAAGGGATACCCAATAATTTGATGCCTTATGTCACACAGGTGGCAGTCGGCCGTCGTGATAAGTTGTCAATTTTTGGCAATGATTATGACACGGTAGATGGTACAGGTGTGCGTGATTATATTCATGTGGTCGATTTGGCCAATGCACATTTATGCGCTTTGAATCATCGTTTAAAAACGCAAGGATGCCGCGCTTGGAATATTGGTACAGGCAATGGGATTTCAGTAAAACAGATTCGAGATACTTTTGAAAAAGTGAATGGAGTTGAGATTCCATTTGAATACGTACCTCGTCGAGAAGGTGATGTTGCAACTTCATTTGCTGATAATGCCCGTGCTGTGGCAGAGTTAGATTGGCAGCCTCAATATGGTTTAGAAGATATGTTGAAGGATAGTTGGAACTGGCAAAAACAAAATCCGAATGGTTATAACTAAGATTAAAATTTAGTGTGTAAATTCATTAAAGACAGTATGGCAAATTTTGTATTTGCCATACTTCTAACTATCTAACTATCTAACTATCTAACTATCTAACTATCTAACTATCTAACTATCTAACTATCTAACTATCTAACTATCTAACTATCTAACTATCTAACTATCTAACTATCTAACTATCTAACTTAAGTATTGAATCATGTATTGATTGTGCAAAAATGATGATAGATCTTATCTTTTGTTTGAAAAAAATCGTTATCATATGTGAAAGATAAATTGACTGAAATAATATATGAAATATCAAACTCTTAGGGTTTTATCATTTGCCATTTTTTCTTCTCTAGCTCTGCCAGTTTACGCTCAAGGGATCATTTTGAATAATGATGATCTACGTACAGATTTAAATTGGCTGAATCAGCAAGGTGTGATCCAAATTAGCACTTCGACTTGGCCATTGAGTGGTGAAGAAATTCAGCGTGCATTATCCACTGCGAAAATTGAAAACACTGCTCAGCAGAAAGTTGTCAATTCGGTTATGGCAAATTTAGAAGCAGAAAATACCTCTATTAAGCTCGCTTTATTTGCTGAAACAGATCCACAAAACATCCCGCAAAAATTTGCAGATGAGCAAAAATCGCAATATCAAGCGGCCCTTGAATTGAATGCAGGTGGAACGCAGTGGGATGCAAGACTGCGAGTCAATGCTGAAAAAGATCCAATCATTGACCATGGACATGATGTCAATTTAGAAGGTTCTTATATTGCAGGAAAATTGTGGAATCAATGGTTGATTGCGGGACAAATCCCAACCTATTGGGGACCTGGACATGAAGGAAGCCTAATCCGTGGTGATGCGAGTCGCCCTGTTTATGGTTTTACTATGCAAAGAGCGGAACAACAGGCCTTTGAAACAAAGTGGTTGTCTTGGATTGGACCTTGGCAATATCAAGCTTTTGCAGGTCAATTAGATGACTACAGTGCGATTCCAGATGCCAAACTATTAGGGCTGCGTCTAACTGCACAGCCATTGCCTTACTTGGAGCTAGGCGCTTCTCGAATTCTTCAATGGGGAGGTGAGGGGCGCTCAGAAA
This sequence comes from Acinetobacter sp. YH12069, assembly GCF_013419675.1. Classification (NCBI taxonomy): domain Bacteria; kingdom Pseudomonadati; phylum Pseudomonadota; class Gammaproteobacteria; order Moraxellales; family Moraxellaceae; genus Acinetobacter; species Acinetobacter sp. YH12069. Next base: position 50,850 of record NZ_VOZS01000012.1, read on the forward strand.
GTTTTGACTCATTATGGAATGCAATTAAAGGTAATGACAACTTTTATGATGGCGATCTAGATAAGTCTAATCAAATTGCAGGTTTTGATGCACGCCTTAATTTAAACCACTGGAGTGGTGTACCGATTAGCCTTTATGGGCAATATGTCGGTGAAGATGAAGCTGGGCTTCTTCCTTCAAAAAAAATGTATTTAGCAGGTGTCGATTATTCTTCACAATTGAATAATTTACCTTTGCAGGTGTATGCGGAATGGGCTGATACTCGAACCAATGGCGACGTACAAGGTATTTCCTATAATCACTATATTTATCAAGATGGCTATTATCAACACGGCTTCCCGTTAGGGCATGCCATGGGCGGGGATGGTCAAATGGTAAGTCTTGGTGGAGATATTCGCTTTGATGTTATGAATCGCTTAAATGGTCGAGTAATGGTGGCAAAAGTTAATCAATCAAATTCGATAAATAATCAGGCATTTACTCAAAAAGATGAAATTAAAGCTTTAGATCTTACTTGGACACATTACTTAAAACCAAATGCGCCATTGAAACTGAATGGATGGGTGAGTGATTCTGATGTCTATGGTCAAGATGCGGGAGTGTCTATCGGAGTCGAAATTCCATTGGATCGCTCATTATTTTAATACGCTGTAATTTTTTAGAGCACCCATTGGGAATTCAGCTAAAAAAATAAAACCATTCAACCTACATGATAAGTTGAATGGTTTTGTATTAGCATGTAGAAAAATTTATCCTTGAATCAACTGTGTTAATTCATCGACATAATCTTGCACTGGTTTTGAATTTTGGTCTTTACGGCTTTCAATGTTGAGACGTAATAAAGGTTCAGTATTGGAAGCACGTACATTTAGACGCCATGCACCAAAATTTAGGCTGACACCATCTGTTTCATCAATCGCAGGATTTTGATCGGCAAAGTGATCAAAAATCTTTTGAATGGTGGCTTGAGTATCCGCAACTTTAAAATTGATTTCACCCGAACAAGGGAACTTTTCAATCATTTCTTCAACCAGTGAAGACAATGTTTGCTGGGTTTCTGAGAGTACAGAAATTGCCAATAACCAAGGAATCATACCGCTATCACAATAAGAGAAATCACGGAAGTAATGATGTGCTGACATTTCACCGCCATACACTGCATTGTGCTCACGCATTTTTTCTTTAATGTATGAATGCCCTGATTTAGACTGAATCGCTTCACCTTGGTATTGTTCAATCACATCAAAGGTATTCCAAACCAGACGAGGGTCATGCACAATTTTCTCACCAGATTGTTTCAGTAAGAACGCTTGTGCCAATAGACCGACAATATAATAGCCTTCAATGAATTGACCTTTTTCATCAAATAAGAAGCAGCGGTCAAAGTCACCATCCCACGCGATACCCATATCTGCATGATGGTCAATCACCGCATTACGGGTGCTGTCACGGTTTTCAACTAAAATCGGGTTGGGAATACCATTCGGGAAGGTGCCATCGGCATCGTTGTGAATTTTGACAAATTCAACAGGCATATTGAGCTGTTTAAATTTTGCTTCAATGGCATCAACCACATGACCAGCCGCGCCATTGCCCGCATTCATGACCAATTTAAGTGGGCGAATTTTGACAGGATCGATATACGACATTAAATGATCGATATATTCGGGCAGAATATCGTGCTTTTCAGTTTTGCCTTTGGTTGGAACTTCATTAAAGTTGCCTGATTCAGCCAGTAAGCGAATTTCTTTTAGACTTGAATCTGCTCCAATGGGGCGTGCATTTTCGCGGACCAATTTCATGCCGTTATAGTCTATCGGGTTGTGGCTTGCCGTGATTTCGATCCCACCTTGAACATCTAGATGAAAGGCACCGAAATAGACTTCTTCAGTCCCCGTCATATCTCAATCTAATACATCAACACCCGCATCATTCAGACCTTTGATGGTGGCTTGTTTTAAATCTTCACTGCTGAGACGGATGTCACAGCCCACCACAATCTTGTTTGATTGATAAATTTGCCCATACGCACGACCGATTTTATAAGCAATCTCTTCATTGAGTTCTGTACCGAGTTTGCCACGGATATCATAGGCTTTAAAACAAGTTAGCATTGTCATGTTATTTCCAACTATAGAAAAAAGGGCTGGAAATTCCAGCCCTTGATCAAAAAATTTTATTCCACCGTCACAGACTTCGCCAAGTTACGTGGCTGATCGACATCTGTTCCACGTAGCACTGCAACATGATAAGAGAGCAGTTGTACTGGAATGCTATACACAATTGGTGCCAAGATTTCATTCACACTTGGCACATAAACCACGTGTTGACGATCTTTCGCTTTGATCCCGCTATTTTCATCTGCAAAGACAAATAACTCACCACCACGAGCTTGAACTTCTTCCATATTCGATTTGAGTTTATCCAACATGTCATCTTGTGGAGCTAGAATCACCACAGGCATATCATTATCAACCAGTGCCAATGGACCGTGTTTTAATTCACCAGCCGCGTAGCCTTCTGCATGGATGTATGAAATCTCTTTAAGTTTTAAAGCACCTTCAAGTGCGATAGGGAACTCAGTTCCACGACCCAAGAATAGACAGTGATTTTTTTCAACAAATAATTCTGATAGACGTAGAATCTCAGCATTATTTTGTAAAGTATCTAAAATCACTTTCGGTGTATGCCAAAGCGCTGCAATAATTTCAGAGATACGGTCAGTTGAAATGCTTTGCTTAATTTGACCAATTTTCAATACCAATAGCATCAATGCCGCAAGCTGTGTGGTAAAGGCTTTAGTCGAAGCAACACCAATTTCAGGGCCTGCGAGCGTCAACAAACTGTAGTTGGTTTCACGTACCATCGACGAGGTTGCCACGTTGCAAATGGTCATGGTGGTGATATTCAAGCTTTTCGCTGCTGCACGCTTTTGCGTATCACGCAGTGCAGCTAAAGTATCGGCTGTTTCACCTGATTGAGAAATACAAACATACAGTGTGTTATTCACAATCACAGGCGAGCGATAACGGAATTCACTGGCAATTTCGACTTGGCAAGGCACATCAATCAGTTGTTCAAACCAATATTTGGCAATCATGCCGGCATGGTAGCTGGTACCGCAGGCAATGATTTGCACTTGCTGAATTTTAGTAAAAGCATCAGTCGCATTGATTAAGAAATCATCACGTAGTGCATTGCCATTTAATGCCTGAGAGATCGTTTGCTTAATCGCTTCAGGTTGCTCATAAATTTCTTTGAGCATGTAATGCTTGTATTCACCTTTCGATGCGTTACTTACCGTTGCATCGAGTTCTTTAATTGGGCGGTTCACGAGTTGACCATCAACAAATACTTCAATGGTATTACGAGTTAAACGCGCAATATCACCTTCTTCAAGGTAGATAAAACGGTTGGTAATTGGTAAAAGTGCCAATTGATCCGAGCTAATAAAGTTTTCACCAATACCTACACCAATCACAAGTGGTGAACCTTCACGTACTGTGATTAATTCATCAGGATGGTCGGTATGTACGATACCCAGTGCATAAGCACCTTTGAGTTGAGGTGCGACACTTTTAACCGCTTCTAAAAGACTCGGGGTGCTTTTTAAAGCGTCATTGACTAAATGTGCAACAACTTCTGTATCTGTTTGTGATGTAAAGACATAACCAAGCGCTTCAAGATCATCTTTAAGCTCTTGATAGTTTTCAATAATACCATTGTGAACAACAGCAACATTGCCTGAAATATGCGGATGGGCATTATTTTCAGTCGGTTTACCATGGGTTGCCCAGCGCGTATGTGCAATACCGACCGAACCTGCGATATCTGCTTCTTCAACGGCTTGTTCAAGATTTGCAACTTTACCTACGCGACGTTCACGTAGAACATGGCCTTTATTAATCAGCGCTAAACCCGCAGAGTCATAGCCACGATATTCAAGACGCTTTAAGCCTTCAATTAAAATATTGGTAATACTACGTTCTGCAACGCCACCGACAATACCGCACATAATTTAATCCTCTTATTCCTTCAATTTTTGGGGACGTTGATAGTTTTCTTTGGCAAATTGCTTCGACCGTTCTACCGCAAGGCTATTGTCTGCCACGTCACGTGTAATGGTTGAGCCAGCACCCACTGTTGCACCATGACCAATGGTGACAGGAGCGACTAATGAGCTATTTGAGCCGATAAAGGCTGAGTCACCGATAATGGTTTTAAATTTGTTGGCGCCATCATAGTTGCAGGTAATGGTGCCTGCACCAATGTTTGAACCTGCACCGACTTCGGCATCGCCTAAATAGGTAAAATGGTTGGCTTTAGAGCCGACGCCAATGCTTGAATTTTTGACTTCAACAAAGTTTCCAATATGTACTTCATTGGCCAAGTTTGCGCCTGGGCGTAAACGTGCAAATGGACCGATTTGAGCGTCTTCACCAACAATGGCACTGTCAAAAACGCTATATGGTTGAACTTTAGTGCCTGCTGCAATCTTGGTATTTTTAATCACACAACCTGCACCAATTTCAACGTTATCACCGAGTTCAACATCACCTTCAATAATCACGTTAATATCGATACGGACATCTTGACCGACAGTCAGTGTGCCACGTAAATCAAAACGAGCAGGATCAATCAGGTGAACGCCTTGTTGCATCAGTTGTTTTGCTTGGAAACTTTGAAATTCACGCTCTAATGCAGCCAATTGTACGCGGTCATTCACACCTTCCACTTCAAAAGCACGTTCTGGTTCAACAGATGCCACTTCGAGACCGTCAGCAATTGCCATGGCAACGATATCGGTCAGGTAATATTCACCTTGTGCATTATTATTGCTTAATTTTGGCAACCATTCGTGCAATTTAGCATTACTTACGGCATAAATACCGGTATTAAATTCTTTGATTTTACGTTGTTCTTCAGAGGCATCTTTGTGTTCAACAATGGCTTGAATTTTGCCATTTTCACGTACAATACGACCATAACCTGTCGCATCATTAACCGTTAAAGTTACTAAGCCAATACCTGTTTGAGTAGATGCATCTAATAGTTTTTGTAATGTTGCTTCAGTGATACAAGGCACATCACCTGAGAGAATCAAAGAAATCCCAGTTTTTGCTAGGACAGGGAGAGTCACTTTGACTGCATGGCCTGTACCCAATTGTTCTGCTTGTTCAACCCATTTGACATTTTCATGTGCAAACGCGTTTTGAACCAATTCACCGCCATGCCCATAGATGGTAATTATTTCTTCTGCATTTAATTTTTTCGCAGTGTTGATGACATGGCCGAGTAAAGGTTGTCCTGCGAGTGGTTGTAATACTTTGGGTAAACGAGAACGCATACGTGTCCCTTTACCTGCAGCAAGAATAATAACGCTAGTAGACATGTTTAATCCTAGGTGTTTCTATTACATAGACAAAATATAAAAATAAATACAGATGCAAAGCGCGGCCCAAAGACCTGCAATAATGTCGTCAAACATGATGCCAAAGCCACCACCGACTTGACGGTCAATGACACGAATAGGCCACGGTTTCCAGACATCAAATAAACGGAATAAAGCAAAACCAATCAATGCCCAAGTCCAGCTCATTTGCCCAAGATATAAAATTGGGAGGAAGGTAATGGACTGACCGGCAAATTCATCCCATACGATGCGGCCATCATCATGAACACCCATGACTTTGGCGGTTTGACCGCAAATATAGATCCCAATAATCGACATGAGGATCATGACTATAATGGAGTTGAAAAAACCGATTGCAAGCCAACCTGGAATAAACAACAAAGCAAAGGCAGAGCCAAAGGTCCCCGGTGCTTTGGGTGCAAGACCCGAGCCAAATCCCACGCCACAAAAGGCGATGACTCGGTTAAACCAAGACATGGATTTAAAGTTAATCGCTGGCTTATGCAAAATGCTGGTATCCCTTAAATTTTATAACTTGGTCAACACCGTGGTTGTTATAACGGATTCCCAAATTAGGGGTGATTTGACCGATTTTACTAATGTTTACATCTAATTTTAGTTGCAGAAGTTTTTTATAATTCTGCGGACTTATTGTAAAGCATAACTCATAGTCATCTCCACCCGCGAGGGCGTATTGCCACTGCTTTTCTTGTTGTAATTGTTTTACATCGGGATCGATAGGAAGTTGATCTAATTCAATTTCTGCACCGACGTGTGAAGCGGCGAGGATATGTCCTAAATCTTGTGCGAGCCCATCAGAGACATCAATCATGCTGTTGGCTAAGCCTTTAAGCTGTTGGCCCAATAAGCAACGTGGTGTGGGATAATCTAAACGGCGCTGTAAGCGATGACCTAAATGGTTTAAGCCAAATGCTGCGTCACCGACTTGTCCGCTGACGCAGATATAATCACCGACTTGGGCACCTGAACGTGGGACAGCTTGTCCTGATTCTACCCAGCCGAGGGCTGTAACTGAAATCGTCAGATGAGGACTTTGTGTGGTATCACCACCAATTAAACTCACACCAAATTGATCGCAACAATCATATAAACCCTGACTAAAGCCTTTGAGCCAGTCATGATCAATTTGGGGTAGGCTCAATGCCAATAAAATACTGTGCGGTTTGGCGCCCATTGCAGCAATATCAGAGAGATTGACGGCAACAGATTTCCAGCCGATGGCATGTGGGTTTGTGTCGAGAGGGAAGTGACGCCCAGCAACCAGTGTATCGGCACAGATGACCAATTGTTGCTGTGGAGGAGGGGTGAGCAAGGCTGAGTCATCACCGACCCCTAAATCGACAGAATTAATATTCTGACGATTAAAATAGGTATCAATGATCGAGAACTCAGCCATACAACGTACTACTTAAAAAATTAATTAGCTTGTTGTTTTTCTGCTGCACGCAATGTAGTCGCTAAACGATCCAATACACCATTGATGTATTTGTGGCTGTCTGCACCGCCAAAATGTTTAGCTAACTCGATCGCTTCATCTAACACGACGCGATATGGAATCTCAAGATGTTCTTTGAGTTCATATGCACCAAGACGAAGTGTTGCAAGTTCAACACCATCTAAAGCGTCTACTTCACGATCGAGCACAGGGATTAAAAGCGCATCCAATGCTTCATGATTGGCAACAACTTCGGTCAATAACTCGTGGTAATAGCCGAGGTCGACCTTGTGCATGGCATTATCCACACGTGTACGTGCTTCAATCTCATGGACAGGATTGCGGCTCATTTGCCATTCATAAATTCCTTGTACAGCAAAGCGACGTGCTTTACGTTTTGCTGCATAAGTTGCTTGAAGTGTTTGCGACATAGCGTTAAATAGCCTTTAACAAGTTAACCATTTCAATAGCAGTCAAGGCAGCTTCACTACCTTTATTGCCTGCTTTTGTACCTGAGCGTTCAATCGCTTGTTCAATACTATCCGTAGTCAATACACCATTAATTACTGGTAAGCCAGTGTCTAGACCAACAACGCCTAAACCTTTGGCACATTCGCCAGCAACAAAATCGAAGTGAGGCGTGCTACCACGAATCACTGCGCCAAGCGCGATGATGGCATCGAAACGATCTGAAGCTGCAAGTTTTTTTGCAACCACAGGAAGTTCCCAGGCACCCGGTGCATGAACAACAGTGATATTATCCTCTGATACGCCATGACGTTTCAATGTATCAACGGCACCTTCTAGCAAATGTTCAACAACAAAGCTATTAAAACGACCAACTAAAATCGCATAACGGTCTTCGTTCGCGAGATGTAACATACCTTCAATACGGCGAACTGCCATAGCAACCTCGATTATTTCTCTGATGTTTGATTTGCGGTGATGTATTCCACCACTTCTAAGTTAAAACCTGATAGTGCATTAAAGCGTAGTGGAGAGCTGAGTAGCTTCATTTTTTCCACGCCTAAATCACGTAAAATTTGTGCACCCACACCAATGGTTTGATACTGCTGAGACAGTGCCGCATTGGATTTAACATTTTTCGGTGCAGTTAAATTTTCTAAAGCAGGGCCTAAGTCCTGTAAATGACGCTGACCGATCCACACTAAAACACCACGATCGCTGGATGCGATTTCTTTGAGTGCTTTATCGAGATTCCACGCCGGAGCACCATCTTGTTTATTGAGTTTTAATAAGTCACGAACCGGGCTGAAACCATGTACACGGACCGTGGTTACGCCTTGTTTCGGTTCGCCTTTAACCAGTGCCAAATGAATGTCTGGATTACCAATTTCACGGTAACGGAACAATTCAAAAGTACCATATTCAGTATCTAAAGTTTGTTGATCAATGCGCTCAACGGTTTGCTCATTGGTCATGCGGTAGTGAATTAAGTCCGCAATCGTCCCCATTTTTAAGCCATGTTTTTCAGCAAACACTTCAAGATCAGGGCGACGTGCCATAGTGCCGTCTTCATTGATGATTTCACAAATCACTGAAGCTGGTTCAAGACCTGCTAAACGCGATAAATCACAACCGGCTTCAGTATGACCTGCACGGTGAAGGACACCACCAGGCTGCGCCATCAGCGGGAAAATATGGCCTGGCTGTACGATATCAGCCGGTTTAGCATGTGCAGCCACCGCTGTTTGAATGGTGTGTGCACGTTCTGCAGGTGAGATGCCTGTTGAAATGCCATTTGCTGCTTCAATCGACAAGGTAAAGTTGGTACCGTGCTGTGCACCATTGGCATCTACCATGAGTGGTAGATTTAACTGTTGGCAACGCTCTTTGCTGAGCGTTAAGCACACAAGACCACGCGCATGCGTAATCATGAAGTTGATATCTTCAGGGCGTACGTGGGTCGCAGCGATAACAAGGTCGCCTTCATTTTCACGATCTTCATCATCCATCAGGATGACCATTTTTCCTGCACGAATATCAGCTACGAGCTCTTCAACAGTATTGAGCGGCATCAATCTTCACCTTTTTGTTTGTCTCGAATGACATTTACTTGCATTGATTGTTGCATAGTCTAACGTTTTTTTGCGTTCTTTGCCTATGCTTATCATTTTCCTTTAATGGCTCATTGTTATACACAGTCGTCAGAACCTTGAAAAGAGGACTTTATTTGAATTGTGCCATTTATGCCCAATCTTTAAGCGATTGAAAAGCATAAAAATGGGTAAGCTTATACAGATTTTAAATAATTCAAATGAAAGAGATGAACAGTTTGCCGGAAAACTGTCGGTCTTTAACTCCATGAACTGTCACATAAAAATCAATCACGTTGATGCAGCCACATGGCTCTCTAAATATTGCCGAATCATCATCTTATTGGCGTTTAAAATAGTTTTTTGCAAATGTGGATCTGCGGCTGCACGCGCAATTAAAATGGCACCGGCAAGTTGGCAGATTATGGCCCAAGCGAGTTCTTCGCTACCGAGATGCTGACTAAATAAAGCGTGACCACGCAGTAATTCAGTTTCATATACCAACTTGGTGTCCTGATCTGCACGCGCTATTTCACTCGCAAGCGTGGGGAGTGAACAACCTTGCTCGGGATGCTGAACATGTGCAGGGGTTAAATAGCGGTCAAGCTCAAATTCAATCCAATCTTGCGCATTATCATGTGGATTGTTTTGCCACATATCAAAACTGTGTTGTAACTCATGTTCAATTAAGGCTTTAAGTAGCTCTTGTTTAGACGAAAAATGTGAGTAAAAGGCGCCACTGGTGACGCCGGCGGCTTTCATAAATCCATCCACACCTGTTGCGGCAAAGCCGTCTTTTTTCGCAATTTGCCCCGTAATGTTGAGCAATTCTTGTCGTTTTTGTTGTTTGTATTCGGGTTTATAGCGCATGTGCATGACCCTAAAAAATTATGATTGACGATAAATTAATCATAACATAGTATTCGGTATAGTAACGATCGTTATTTAATAAGGTGTGGTTTAAAACCGACGCGTAAATAAAATGAGCGTGGAATAAAAATAAAACAGCAATGGAGTGAGACTATGCAACAAATCAACAAGACTTCAGCAAAAGTCGCTTTAGTGATTGGTGCAGGTGATGCAACCGGCGGTGAAATTGCCAAGCGTTTTGCGCGAGAGGGTTATATTGCCTGTATGACACGTCGGAATGCAGACAAATTAAAGCCTTTAATTGCTGAAATTCAAGCGCAGGGAGGGACTGCTTTTGGCTTTGGTTCGGATGCTCGAAAAGAAGAGCAAGTGATTGAACTCATCGAGCACATTGAATCAAACATTGGCCCGATTGAGGTCATGGTCTTTAATATCGGTGCCAACGTCCCTTGTAGTATTTTGGAAGAAACCGCACGTAAATATTTCAAAATATGGGAGATGGCATGTTTCTCGGCTTTTTTAACTGGTCGGGAAGTGGCAAAACGCATGGTGACACGTGAACGAGGCACGATTATTTTCACAGGAGCAACAGCTGGGGTTCGTGGTGCCGCAGGCTTTGCCGCTTTTGCTGGCGCAAAACATGCGCTTCGTGCCTTGGCACAAAGCATGGCGCGTGAACTTGGGCCTAGAAATATTCATGTGGCGCATGTGGTGGTTGATGGGGCGATTGATACCGACTTTATTAAAGAGACTTTTCCCGATTTGTACGCAAAAAAAGCGCAAGATGGTATTTTAAATCCCGTACATATTGCAGAAAATTATTGGCATCTCTCACAGCAACCACGAGATGCATGGACGCATGAATTAGATCTGCGACCGTGGATGGAACGCTGGTAAGCGTAATTTGATTCAAATGAAAGAACGATACGCGGTAATGTCATCCGCAAGTGTTTGAGACAGGACTACATCTATTCAAAAATGTTTTTGCGATACTTTGAATAATTAGACGCTAGTGAACGAGTTTTGCGGATGACAATGGTTTTGGGTACTTTTGCCGAAACAAAAGTACCTCCAGCCGAAGGCTAATCCCTTTATTTAAACCCTGGATGTAAGACTCCGTCAAATCGGCTTAAAAATCATTTAAAAAATACGATGTTACTTTTACGTGCGTAACATCAGTTAGGAAAATAAGCAAAAAAAGGACGAAAAACATGAAAGTCATTGAATTTTATTTTGATGTCGGCAGCCCATATAGTTATATCGGTTTTCATCGCATTCAACAGATTGCACAGCAGTATCAAGCCGAGCTGATCTGGAAGCCGATGCTTCTTGGTGGAGTGTTTAAAGCTACTGGCAACAGTAGTCCGATGGCTGTGCCTGCCAAGGCACGCTATTCCATGCGGGATCTTAAGCGCTGGTCAGATCTATGGCAGATTCCCGTGCAAATGAATCCGTATTTTCCAATCAATACTTTGCAGTTGATGCGTTTGATTACCGCAGTCCAATTATTTCAGCCTGAAGTATTTCTCAATGTACTGACGGGTATTTTTAACGCGATGTTTGGTCAGCCACGCAATTTAAATGATCTCAATAAATTAATTCAATTGATGCAAGAGCTTGGATTGGATGTAGAGCAAGTTAAATCATGGCTTGAAGATGAAAAAGTAAAGTCTGAGCTTAAAGTTATTACCGAAGAAGCCATTGCACGAGGTGTGTTTGGGGCGCCAAGTTGGTTTGTCGATGATGAGTTATATTGGGGTGTTGATCATTTACATTTTGTTGAGGCGGCTTTACAGGCTTCATCACGATCAGCCTAATTGGACGAATACTTGAGTGAATGCTACTGAATATGAGCACCAGTTTTAGGACGGGAATGCAGAAGTTATTGTAGATGTAAGTAAAATTATAGAATGGATCATGGCTGATTGTCTTACTTACATCTACTTTTACTCAGCTTTCATTTGTATTGAGTCTTATTTTTGGGGTACTAACTTAAAAAACTTAAGCTTTATTCCGTATATAAATAATGCTGACATTTGGTGCAATTTACGGTGCATGAATCGCTTGCATAAATACCTTTACGAAAGAATCGTTTATTGCCGCAAAAGATACAGATAAATTCATCTTTATGATTTTTAGCGCTTGGTAGCTCTTGGTAAACGAGTCTTAATCCATTGTCTTTATAACGATAATTTCGACCATAAATTTGTTTAGCAAGCCAATAGTCCAAACTTGTAAATTTTATGGCAATACAACTGATGATACAAAAAGGAAATAGCCATATAGATTCAAATGCTTTGGAAACAGACGCCCAACCTGAAAATACACTTGTGAAAGTAAAAAACATGACCGCGAAAGCACCAAAGAAGAAAAGATAGAATACTTTGCTTTGGAAAGAGCTTAATTTGTTTAAGTATTTGAGATGATGTTCATAGGTCGAAATATCATCTTGGTTGGGCACAAATGCGGGATAACGTGCTTGCTTAGGTTTGTCTGACACTTGATCACCAAATGAATGACCACAGGCACTACAAAAGTGATGTTGTACTAATGCTTTTTCTCCACAGGAGACACAATATTTCATAGCTATTTAAATATTTTTAATTAATAAAGTTATTTGTTTAGCAAGCATAAGAAAATTTGCAGCTTTTTAAAAGAAATTTTAATGAATTCATTGAAGAGGCTTCTAACAAAAAAGCGAACCGAAGTTCGCTTTTTATCTCATGTATTGTTCAACGCTGCTTAGAAGAAGCCCATTGGTTTGGTGTCATAGCTCACCAACAAGTTTTTGGTTTGTTGATAATGATCAAGCATCATTTTGTGGTTTTCCCGGCCGATCCCTGATTTTTTGTAGCCACCGAATGCTGCGTGTGCAGGGTAGATATGATAACAGTTGGTCCATACACGACCTGCCTGAATCGCACGGCCTGCACGGTAAGAAGTATGCGCTGAACGCGACCAAACCCCTGCACCTAGACCATAAATCGTGTCATTGGCAATTTTAATGGCATCATCAAAGTCTTTAAAGGTTGCTACTGAAAGCACAGGGCCGAAGATTTCCTCTTGGAAAATCTTCATGTCATTGGTGCCTTTAAAAATCGTTGGCTCAATATAGAAACCTGTACCGACTTCATTTCGTGGGTCACCACCAGTAATGAGCTGTGCACCTTCATTTTTACCTGTCGCGATACAGCCTAAAATTTTGTCTTGCTGCTCTTGCGATGCCTGTGCACCAATCATGGTATCGGTATCGAGTGGATGACCCGTCTTAATACGTTTGACACGTTCGACAGCCATTTCCAAGAATCGATCTGCAATGCTTTCTTGTACCAATGCACGTGAAGGACATGTACAAATTTCACCTTGGTTGAGCGCAAACATGGCAAAACCTTCGAGTGTTTTATCTAAGAACTCATCATCTTTGTCCATGATGTCTTCAAAGAAGATATTTGGTGATTTTCCACCAAGTTCTAAAGTCACAGGAATGATATTTTCAGTCGCATATTGCATGATCATTTGACCCACAGCGGTTGAACCGGTGAAGGCGATTTTTGAGATGCGTGGATTGGTCGCCAATGGACGACCGACTTCAACACCATAACCATTCACAATATTCAGCACGCCCGGTGGGAGTAGATCTTGAATGAGTTCAGCCAAGACCAAGATGCTGACAGGCGTTTGCTCCGCAGGTTTCAACACGATGCAGTTACCCGCAGCCAATGCTGGAGCAAGTTTCCAAGCCGCCATCAAGATTGGGAAATTCCACGGAATAATTTGACCGACCACACCAAGTGGTTCATGGAAATGGTAAGCAATAGTATTTTCATCAATTTCAGAAATGCCGCCTTCTTGGGCACGGATACAGCCGGCAAAATAACGGAAGTGATCGATACAAAGTGGAATATCAGCGGCTAAGGTTTCACGAATCGGTTTACCGTTGTCCCATGTTTCTGCAACTGCAAGGAGCTCTAGGTTTTCTTCAAGTCGATCGGCAATTTTTAATAAAATATTTGAGCGTGTCGTTGGGGAAGAGGCGTTCCATTGGGCTTTGGCTTTATGCGCTGCATCCAAAGCCAATTCGATATCTTCAGCAGAAGAACGTGGCACTTTGGTAAAAACTTTACCGTCTACAGGGGAGATATTTTCAAAGTATTCACCTTTCACTGGCGCGACCCATTGGCCACCAATCAGGTTTTCATACTGAGCTTTAAACTGAACTTTTGAACCGGGTTGATTAGGATCGACATAACGCATATGAATTTTCCTTTGCTTGTTTATTATGATCTTGTTGGGCTGCCCATCTGTGGCAATCTACAGCTTTGGTATAAGGTACTTTTGTACATTATTTGATTAGCATAGCCTGTATAAGGTTGGAAAAAGGTTGGAGACAAGAAGGTTTACAATATTTTTTTTCAGTCTTAAAAACAAAAGCTGGGAAACGGATTTTTAGTCATGAATTGTTGTGAGAATAATGAATGATGATACAGAAGGATTTATCTGAAAAACGACAGAATGTCGAACGGTTAAGGCAGGGCATGAGTCTGTCAAAGCAGCAAAGCTCGCAATTGAATGAGAGCATTGCGAGTTCTTGGCAGCGATCGGCGCAGGCGGAAATTCCGGAAAACCGGAGTGCTGCGCCTTTGGTGAATTTAAGTCCTCAGAGTCAACAGCAGTCGGCATTGCATCATGCCTTGCAACATTGTGCCGAAGATTTAAAACACATTGCCGAACAATCGTCGATGGTACTTGCCGTAGGCGATGTGGGGAGCACGATTATTTGGAGTGCGTCGAGTCGGCAAATGCAAAGTGCTGCGGAAAGTGTGCATTTTATTGCAGGTGGGCAATGGCGCGAAGAATTGGTCGGAACCAATGCTTTAGCGTTGTCTCTAAAAACCCAACAGTCGAGTTGTGTGTTTTCAAATGAACATTATATGCCGTCTGTACATGAATGGGTCTGCTATGCAGCACCGATTATCGATCCACACACACAGCAAATTTTAGGTGTGGTTGATTTATCCACCGTGTGGAAAAACCACAATAGTTTAGGGCTACTTGCGGCTGAACGCTGCGCTTCGATTATTCAATCGGCTTTACTTGATTTTCAAAAACAGCATTTGTACATTCGGGCCTTTGCTGTGCCGCAAGTGTTATTTAATGGCAAAGTGATGGTGCTGACCCCACGGCAAATTGAAATTTTGACCATCTTGGCGCTATGTCCGCAAGGCATGACCTTAGATACTTTGCATCAAGCCTTATATGGTGAACGTAAGGTGAGCGTTGGGACTTTAAAAGCAGAAATGTCTCAGCTACGCGATATTTTGGGCGGCATGTTAGGCTCACGTCCTTACCGTCTATTGGCACAAGTCGAAGCCGATTTTTTGCAAGCCGAGCAAGCCTTAGATGCTGGTTATCTCGATTCGGCGTTGAAACTATGTTCAGGGGTTTTCTTGGCCAAAACCGAAAGTCCTTTTTTAGGGGCATGGCGCGATTGTCTTGAGTCACGATTAAGCCAAGCGATTTTTAATGCCAAAGAAACAGATGTTCTACTCAAACATGTCGCGCGTTTCCCTGAAGCTATCGATGCGGTTGAACGCCTGATTGAGCTGATGCCGAGATCGCATCCCGTACATCAGACCTTGTTGAAATTAAAACAGTAAGTTGCAATGTCATTCGGGCTGTTAAAAACCTTTATTGGCCAGCCATTCAAAGAGCTGGGTATAGACTTGTTCACGCGCGGTTTTTTCCGAAAGCACTAAATCATGCAAGCCATTGTGTATGCTTTGAATGGTGACATCGCCCTGAATTTTCTTGGCATATTTTTGGATGTCTTTTACACCTAAAATCACATCACTGGTCTGCGCTGCTTTACCCCATTTTTTGGGATTTTTAGTTTGATGCGAGTGCATGACCAAGACCGGTACATCTAGGCTGATACCTCGATGAATCTCTTTTTGAGCCTCATAAATTGTCCGCACGAAACTTAAATACACCATTGGATAGCGGGTCTTTTTCCAGTCTAAATTGAAGTCCCATTCACCCTTGAGTTCGCGGTGTAAGCTGGCGGTGTACCACTTATTCAGTTCACTTGGAAATTTTAAATTGGGAAAGGTTTTTGCCAATTTACTCAGCTGTGGAATACCCAGTGCGCGTTTCACTGGATTCATGTTGAAATCATAAAATGGGCTATTGACCCAAAGGGCTTGAATTAAAGGATGATTTTGATGATGCGCCGCATACAAGGTGGTGGTTAATCCACCCGTTGAATGACCACAAAGCAGTAAGGCATCGTGACCTTCATCTGCAATGATCATTAGGGCTTGATCTATTTCGGCATCGTATTCAGATAGTTCATGCACATTATAGTATTTTTGATGCGGGCGGATGGAGCGGCCATATTTTCTTAAATCCAAGGCATAAAAGTCGAAACCGTGCTGATTAAAGCGTTCCGCCATTTCGGTTTGGAAAAAATAATCGATAAAGCCATGGATATAGAGCACCGCTTTGGAGGTGGGGGCCGCTGCTTTTTTGCGAACCAGTGTGGCAACCACAGGGCCTTCATAATCATCCGGGAAGGTCAGCGTGGCTTGTTCATAGCCTGCGCCCAAAATGTCAGGCTGATACTGAATATGTGAATGGCTCATTATTATACTCATCAATATTATTGGACATTATGCTTTATCCTTGATGAGCCATAAGCTTTTGTCAAATGAATAATCGATGCTGTTATGCGAACTAAAAAAGAGTGACCTCAGTATGAAAACGACCAATCTAGAGTCGCTTCCCTGAAATAAAAAGTGAAATGGATTCAGTTGAGCCTACATCACCAGACTCAAAGGGTAATGTAGGCACTTAGGTCACTTAAACATGAAGACCTTTAAGGACTTAACTTAAACGGCCGCTTTGAAGTCGACCACAGAAGCATTGGCTTTAAGCGCTGCCTTGAAAATATCAACCACTTGAGCATGATTCGCTTTACGTGGATTGGTTAGCATGCAGGCATCTTTTTGCGCATTTTCAGACATGATGCTGAGGTCTTGTTCTTTCACACCGAGTTCAGAAAGGCTCGATGGAATGCCAATCGAAGCAGAGAGTTCACGGATTGCTGCAATCGCTGCATAAGCCGCTTCAGTCACCGTTAAACCGTCGGTTGGCACACCCATGAGCTGTGCGATACGTGCATAGCGGTCAGGGCAGGCGATCAGGTTAAATTCGCAAACGTGTGGTAGCAGCACGGCATTACATACGCCATGTGGCAAGTTGTAGAAGCCGCCAAGTTGGTGCGCCATCGCGTGGACATAACCTAAAGAGGCATTGTTAAAAGCCATTCCTGCTAAGTACTGTGCATAGCTCATCGCATCACGTGCTTCTAGGTTTTCGCCATTGGCGACGGCAGGGCTGAGCCATTCACTGATCATTGCAATGGCCTTTTCAGCACAAGCATCGGTAATTGGGTTTGCAGCAGTTGATACATAAGCTTCGACCGCATGTGTTAATGCATCCATACCGGTTGCTGCAGTGAGCGCCGCAGGTTTTGCAATCATTAGTTTCGGGTCATCAATGGCGATAAGAGGGGTACAACGCCAATCGACAATCGCCATTTTAACGTGGGTGTCAGTATTGGTAATGATACAGAAACGGGTCATTTCTGATGCCGTACCTGCGGTGGTATTAATCGCAATGAGTGGAGTCATTGGAACTGTGCTTTTATCGATGCCTTCATAGTCACGAATATGGCCACCACCGGCAGTCACTAAGCCAATGCCTTTGGCACAGTCATGAGAAGAGCCGCCGCCGAGAGAGACAATAAAATCACAGCCATTGTCATTGTAGGCATCTACACCGCTATGTACGTTGGTGTCAGTTGGGTTGGGTTCTGCGCCTGGGAATATATGACTTTCTACGCCAGCTTCAGTTAAATATGCGGCAATGGTGTCTGCCACACCAAATTTGTATAGACCGGCATCGGTCACGATAAGCGCTTTCTTTGCGCCAAGATTTTGCGCCTTTGCACCAATTTCTTTAGCACAGCCGGGGCCAAAAAGTGAAACACAAGGGATGTAAAAACCGTTTGTTTGATCTGCAATATTTTTAAAAGCCATGGTGCGATTCCTTCTACCATCATTTTGAGTTGTTATGGGTGATACTCACCTGAAATGAGTATTGCGAGGGCACACAAAGAATGACACCTACCAAAGACCTACCAAATTTATGGATTTGTATTAATACCTAGTAAGTTTTTGATTTTATATTTTATTTATAAAAATAATATTGAACGATATTCGCTAAAAGTCGTAGTCATTCTGCGTCATTTGAATCAAAAGATTAAAATAAATGTGTTTGAAATTGGTATGAATCGCTTTGGTCTTATCAGATTATAAAATCTTGCTTAAAGTAGTATCAATTTACTAAATGCCCCAAAGCGCTCGAATCAGGATAGGCTATAACAAATAACGAGATAGTCACTTTTGTGCATTTCGCTTTTTGCAGTGCAAAACAAAAGATTAATTAAACGAGTTAAATAATGCCCAGTGAAAATTTGAAAACGAAACGACCTTTATATATTCCTTATGCCGGAAATACACTTTTAGAACTCCCACTTTTAAATAAGGGTTCTGCGTTTAATGAAGATGAACGTAAGAGCTTTAATTTGCACGGTTTAATTCCACATGTCACAGAAAGCATTGAAGAGCAAAGTCAGCGTTCTTATCAGCAATATTGTGCATTTAATAGTGATATCAATAAGCATATTTACCTGCGCAATATTCAAGACACCAATGAAACATTGTTCTATCACTTAATTGAAAACCACCTTAGTGAGATGATGCCGATCATCTATACACCAACAGTGGGTGAAGCTTGTCAGCGCTTTTCAGATATTTACCGTCGTCATCGTGGGATTTTTATTTCATATCCTGACCGTGATCATATTGACCAAATTATTCATAACGTGAATAAAAAGAACGTGAAAGTGATCGTTATTACGGACGGTGAACGTATTCTTGGACTTGGTGACCAAGGCATTGGCGGGATGGGGATTCCAATTGGTAAGTTGTCGCTGTACACCGCATGTGGTGGGATCAGTCCAGCTTATACATTGCCGATTACTTTA
Source organism: Acinetobacter sp. YH12069 (assembly GCF_013419675.1). Classification (NCBI taxonomy): domain Bacteria; kingdom Pseudomonadati; phylum Pseudomonadota; class Gammaproteobacteria; order Moraxellales; family Moraxellaceae; genus Acinetobacter; species Acinetobacter sp. YH12069. The sequence goes on from NZ_VOZS01000012.1 coordinate 69,755, forward strand.
GATGTCGGAACCAATAACCAACAGCTGTTGAATGACCCGATTTATATGGGATGGAGTCAGCCTCGTATCAGCGGTGAAGAATATTATCAATTTGTCGATGACGTGATTAAAGCCATTCAACAACGTTGGCCAAAAGCGCTGATTCAATTTGAAGACTTTGCACAAAAAAATGCGATGCCTTTATTGGAAAAATATCGCGATAAAATTTGCTGCTTTAATGATGATATTCAAGGAACAGCAGCGGTGTCTGTCGGAAGTTTAATTGCGGCATCACGTGCAGCAGGCAAGCAGCTCAAAGATCAAATCGTCACATTCTTAGGGGCAGGTTCAGCAGGTTGCGGGATTGCAGAGCAGATCATCAAGCAAATGGTGGCGGAAGGTTTAACCGATGCTCAAGCGCGTGCGCGGGTGTTTATGGTCGATCGCTTTGGTTTAATTACTGAAAATCAGCCGAATCTTTTAGATTTCCAACGTAAACTTGCCCAATCTACAGACAATGTTGCACATTGGGCTGATGCCGAATCTATGATTTCACTGTTGGATGTGGTGAAAAATGCCAAACCGACTGTACTGATTGGCGTTTCGGGACAACCGGGACTGTTTAGCCAAGAGGTCATTGAAACGATGGCTGCGAATTGTGAACAGCCTATTGTGTTGCCACTGTCTAATCCAACATCGCGTGTCGAAGCGGTGCCTGCAGATATTATTGAGTGGACCAAAGGTAAGGCCCTGATTGCGACTGGCAGTCCATTTGCACCAGTGAATTATCATGGCAAGATTCATCAGATTTCACAGTGTAATAACTCCTATATTTTCCCGGGGATTGGTCTCGGTGTGATTGCATCTGGGGCGAAACGTGTGACGGAAAATATGCTGATGGCATCTAGTACGGCATTGGCGGACTGTTCACCAAAATTGGCAGATCCAAATGCTGATTTATTGCCAAGTTTGGATTATTTACAGGATATTTCGAAGAAAATTGCATTGAAAGTCGCGTTGGCTGCGATTGCTGATGGTGTTGCGCCAAATGTCAGCGTTGAAGTGCTCGAACATGCGATTGAAGCGAATTTCTGGAAACCGGAATATCGTGATTATGTCCGTGTGACCTATTAACGCAATTTTAATTTTTATTCATATTTGTGGAACCTGACTCAAACCATGTTCCACATACTGAATAAATATAGATTGATTTTGATTGGTGTAAGCGATAGATAAAAAAGCCCCCATCTTTCGATGAGGGCTTTTTGAATTTGGAGCGGGAAAGGAGACTCGAACTCCCGACCCCAACCTTGGCAAGGTTATGCTCTACCAACTGAGCTATTCCCGCGGAGTCTATCCTGTTTTTTTACTAAAAAACTGAATCGAAAAAAATTTGGAGCGGGAAAGGAGACTCGAACTCCCGACCCCAACCTTGGCAAGGTTATGCTCTACCAACTGAGCTATTCCCGCGGAGTCTATCCAATTTTTTAAATAAAAAACCGAATGAAAAAATTTTGAGCGGGAAAGGAGACTCGAACTCCCGACCCCAACCTTGGCAAGGTTATGCTCTACCAACTGAGCTATTCCCGCATAGCCACGTATAATACATTAAGGATTTTTCAGGTCAATAACTTTATGAAAAACTGTGCATCGTTTGCATAAAATAAAAACAATTTGTTTGAAATTCGGAAGATTTTTGCAGGTCGAAGGCTTCCATTTTGATGAAATCATGCAATTCAGATGGTTTCAGCAACTTTGCGACACAAGAACTTGAACAAATACAGGCTATACTAAGACCAGTTGAACCTTTTTTTGAATTTGGGAGAGCCGTTTTGAGTTTAGAACAGCAATTAATTGAGCGTCTACAGACATTAGCGCCTACACATCTTGAAGTGGTGAATGAGTCCGCAGGTCATGGAGGTTATTTCCCAGGTAAAGAGTCGCATTTTAAAGCAGTGATCGTGAGTGAGGCATTTGCAGGTTTGCGTTTGGTGCAACGTCATCAAAAAGTCTATGCCGCAGCAGGTGATTTACTTAGTCCGGGGCAAATTCATGCCTTGGCCATTCATGCGTTTTTACCCGAAGAATGGAAAGGTCAAGACACCACTAGCCCTGAATGTGCGCATGCACCAAAGTCATCTTAAGGTGAGCCATGGAAACGCAATTAATCATTAAAATCATTCATATGTGTGGCGTGGCTTTAGGCTGTGCTGCCATTTTCATTCGTGCTTTTACGCTGTTTAAAGGGACGCAGGGCAATTTACCCAATCCAGCAGGCCGGAAGTTTTTTGTTGCTTTGCAACATGGCTCAATGACATTAATTGCCGTAACAGGAATTATCTTATTGTTTATGAAAAACTTTGATGTGCAGCCATGGTTCTATGCCAAAGTTGTACTGTTTTTGGCGCTTCTGTCTTCTTTATCTAAAGCGTATAAGAAAGATGACAGTGTTTTATTGGTTCAGCGCCGTGCAGGCTTATTTATTGCAGCTATTGCACTTATTTTCATCATTACATTGGTTATAATCAAACCAGTTTTTGGATAAATGGCTTATCCACATGGCCGATTTCAAGGCTTGAGTAGAAAAACAAAGATTAGAGGGTTTTGAATGCGTACGCGTGTGGTATTTAACCAAAAAGGTGGTGTGGGGAAATCGAGTATTACGGTCAATTTAGCTGCGATAAGCGCGCACCAAGGTTTAAAAACTTTGGTGATTGACCTCGACCCTCAAGCCAATTCAAGTCAATATTTGTTGGGGGATGATGCGACGTACTCGGCAGATAAGCCTGCTCTTGAACCCAATATTGAAAATTATTTTGAAGAAGTCTTGGGGACGCAACAAAGTAAAGGTTTGTTGGGAAATGCCATCGGTTCGATTTTGAAGGGTCGTGCCAAAGGTTTGGAAAGTTATGTGCATGCATCGCCTTATCCACGTTTAGATGTGATTCCAGCCAGTCCAAATTTAGGCGCGTTGGCACATGCCCTAGAATCTAAGCATAAAATCTACAAACTGCGTGATGCTTTACAGCAGATGAGTGGTCAATATGATCGAGTATTTATTGATACACCGCCGGCCTTTAACTTTTTTACTTTATCTGCGCTGATTGCCGCAGATCGCGTGCTGATTCCATTTGACTGTGACGTGTTTTCAAAACGAGCTTTACAGACCCTGATCGAAAATGTGTTGGAAACGCAGGATGATCATAATGATCATTTAGAAATTGAAGGCATTGTGGTCAATCAATTTCAGGCACAGGCGAAGTTGCCGCGCGAAGTTGTACAACAACTCAAAGATGAAGGTCTGCCTGTATTGGACAGCATGTTACCGCCTTCAGTGCTGATGAAAGAATCTCATCATAAAAATCAACCTTTAATCCATTTGGCTGCAGATCATAAATTGACGCAAGCCTATCAATCATTGTTCAATGAAATTGAGCAAAAGTAGTATCGAGAAAAGTATGAATGCACTTAAATGTGGTCTAGTTGCTTTCACTGCTGTTGTATTGGGTGCATGTGCAAGTACGCCTAAACCAAGCTATGTTTCACCTACACAGTATCAGTCTTTGAGTTGCCAACAATTGCAAAGCGAATACAACCGAATCCACGACTATATTCAAAATGGTGTAGAAACACCGAAGCGCACAGGTGTCGGTGTGGGTGTTGGCCTCGGTGGTGGCTGGGGCAGCCGTGGAGGTTGGGGCATTGGTCCGAGTATTTCGGTCAATATGGGACAATCTTCAAATACCAAACGTACCGAACTTTCACGCGTTCTAGGTGAGCAAGAAGCGATTGTACAGGCAGCAAAATTTAAGGGTTGTCCGATTATCGTTCGCGCAAATTCGGCTACCGCAGCAAAATTATAAACGGATCATGAGCAGAGGCTTAGGCCTGTGCTATGAGAAAAGTGTAATAAAATTTGTCAGTAGGCGAGGCGTCTACTGGCATTTTTTTTGAGCCAAATAAACTGCACTATTTAGAGCCAATAAAATATTTAAATATATGAAAAAATTAAATTAAATATTATTTGTGGATTTCAATACCTCCTTCTGGTCTTGAACATTCAGCATGAGTGCATTGACTTGTACAAGGATAAAACTGACCTAGCGCGTACTTGTTTTTTTAAATTCATTTCGGCTAAGGTGTGCGCTTTGAAACATTGTCTGGGTATTTATGATTGAGAGTTGGCTTTTTGTATTGGCAATGATTGCGGTGATGATGACGCCGGGACCTAGCAATGCACTAATGGCAAGCTCTGCACATCAACAAGGCATTGCAAAGACGTGCATGCTGATTCCTGCAGAATTATTGGGCTATTTCTATGCCATTAATTTGTGGGCGTTGATTATTCATTTAAGCGCTCCAGTGTGGCCGAATTTAATTCACTTGCTACATTTTCTCAGTATTGCCTATGTTTTATGGTTGGCTTTTCATTTGTGGAAATCGACGCATTTACATCAGTACAATCAAAAACATCCTTCAATTCAACCACGTGAATTATTCATTTCCTCGTTAAAAAATCCGAAAGCCTTGCTTTTTGCTGCAGGTATTTTCCCGATAGAAACTTGGGCAAGCCCATTAAATTTTATTTTGGTTTTTGCTGTATTTAGTGTGGTTTTGCTGCCTGTTGCGTTGTTTTGGATGTCATTTGGACGGACAATTTTGGCGGGTAAGACTCAAAAAATTAAGGCCGATCTTCTGTATAAAGGATCGGCCCTGATGCTGATTTTATGTATGTTTCCCGTGGTTTTGCGCTTTTTTGCTTAAAGGCGTTCACCATATCGGTTTATTTCTTTAATTTTGCTCGAATAAAACCAATCACACCCGGTAAAATACTAATAATAATGATGCCAAAGATCAGATGGGTGAAGTTATCTTTCACGATTGGCATATTGCCAAATAAATAACCCAAAGTGATAAATGAGCCAACCCAGCAAATCGCACCAATCATGTTAAAAGTCAGGAAGTACTTGTAGTTCATGCTGCCTGCACCTGCGACAAAAGGCGCGAAGGTGCGTGCAAAAGGAATAAAGCGGGCAAAAATAATGGTTTTACCACCATGTTTTTCAAAGAATTTTTGCGTATTCACCAAATGTTGACGGTTAATGAAGCGTGATTCAATTTCAAAGACACGTGGGCCAATATATTTACCAATATGGTAGTTCAGCGTATCGCCCAAGACTGCCGCGATAAATAGCAAAATCACCAAAACCCACGGATCCATGGCACCTGTTGACGCAGCGAGCGCGCCTGCTGCAAACAGAAGACTGTCACCCGGTAAAAAGGGCATGACCACTAAACCGGTTTCAACAAAAATAATCAGGAACAGAATTGCATAAATCCATACGCCATAATTGGTAATGAACTCGAGTAAATGGTCATCAACATGTAGTATAAAATCAATCAGTTCCATGGGGCTTATATGCGTAAAATAGTGGTCTGATGCTATCAGTCTGGGGCAGTAAAGTCAGTATTAAAACGTAATTAATTATCAGTAAAATCGTTCTATACATGGAATGATGAGTATTATAAAAGCATATTTAAAGAGAATAAGAAACGACCTAATCTAAGCACATCTTTTGAACAGTATTAAGAATAGGTTTCAGTATGCTTAACCCAAATTTGATGGTGAAAAATCTTAGTCAACAGCCTCAAATCAATGCAGTGATCAGTCTCGTTGCACGTATATTAATGGCTTATATTTTTATTGTGGCAGGTTGGGGCAAAATTACGGCTTACACTGCAACCGCAGGTTATATGGAGTCAATGGGTGTACCGGCAGGGCTACTTCTGATCACCATTTTAGTTGAGTTGGGTGGTGGCTTAGCTTTATTGTTTGGTTTTCAAGCACGTTTTGCGGCATTGGGTCTAACCGTATTTAGTTTAATCACTGCATTTTTATTCCATGGTGGTGCTGAAGATGGCATTAACTTTATGAAAAACTTGGCGATGTCTGGCGGCTTATTATTTCTCATGCTGCATGGTGCTGGTAAATTCAGTTTTGATCATTGGATTGAAAAATCAAAATAAAGTTGTCATGAGTCCGAGCATCCATCAAAGCGGCGTTCTGCCGCTTTTTTCATGTCTATCGCTGATTGAAAGCGGATGGGTAAACTCCTGAAATGTGTTGTAAAAAACACCGTTTGGCTTGGGATTTTTGCCCCTGTCCGAATAGTGTGCGAAAGTCCAAGAAAAATGTTAGAATACGGCGCTTATATTCGTTGCCTGCATAGTTGTTTGCCATGACTACCAATACCCAAATTACTGAAGACCGTATCCTGATTTTGGATTTCGGTTCTCAATACAGTCAGCTTATTGCACGTCGTGTACGTGAAGCTGGTGTTTATTCAGAAATGTACGCATTTGATATGTCTGAAGAAGACATTCGTGCATTTAACCCAAACGGGATCATTCTTTCAGGTGGTCCAGAAAGTGTTCATGAAGAAGGTAGTCCGCGCGCACCACAAGTTGTATTTGAACTTGGTGTACCTGTTTTAGGTATTTGCTATGGTCTACAAACCATGTCAGAACAGCTTGGCGGTAAAGTTGAGCCAGGTACTGTGCATGAATTTGGTTATGCAGAAGTTGATATTAAAGTCCGTGATGCTTTAATTGGTGATCTTGAAGATACCAAAGACCAATTAAAAGTATGGATGAGTCATGGCGATAAAGTGACTCAAATTCCTGAAGGTTTCCAAGTCACTGCAAGCACACCAAGCTGCCCAGTGGCGATGGTTTCTGATGAAAAACGTCGTTTCTACGGTATCCAATTCCACCCAGAAGTAACTCATACTGCGAAAGGTGCTGAGTTATTGTCTAACTTCGTACATGGCGTATGTGGTTGCCGTAACTTGTGGAACTCAGAAAACATCATCGATCTTCGCGTAGAACAACTTCGTGAGCAAATTGGTGATCAAAAAGTTCTATTGGGTCTTTCAGGCGGCGTCGATTCATCTGTTGTAGCTGCACTTTTACACCGTGCGATTGGCGACCAATTGACTTGTGTATTCGTAGATAACGGTTTACTTCGTTTGAACGAAGGCGAACAAGTGATGGACATGTTTGCGAAAAACATGGGTATCCGCGTGATTCGTGCCGACGCTGAAAATCGCTTCTTAACAGCTCTTGCTGGTGAAGTTGATCCAGAGAAAAAACGTAAAATCATCGGTCGTGAATTCATTGAAGTGTTTGCTGAAGAAGCACGTAAGCTTGACGGTGTGAACTTCCTTGCTCAAGGTACCATTTACCCAGACGTAATTGAATCTGCAGCAAGCAAACAAGGTAAAGCACACGTGATTAAATCACACCACAACGTAGGTGGTTTACCAGAAGATTTAGCATTCGAATTGGTTGAGCCAATCCGTGATTTGTTCAAAGACGAAGTACGCCGTTTAGGTACAACTCTTGGTCTTCCATTTGAAATGCTTTACCGTCATCCATTCCCAGGCCCAGGTCTAGGTGTACGTATTCTTGGTGAAGTGAAAAAAGAATATGCAGATATCCTTCGTCTAGCAGATGACATCTTCATGCAAGAACTTCGCGCAAGCGGCTGGTATGACAAAACTGCGCAAGCATTTGCTGTATTCCAACCCGTGAAATCGGTTGGTGTGGTGGGTGATGGCCGCCGTTATGCATGGGTGATCGCGCTTCGTGCTGTAGAAACTGTGGACTTTATGACTGCACGTTTTGCACACCTTCCTTATGATCTTGTAGACAAGATTTCTACACGTATCATGAACGAGATTGCTGAAGTTTCTCGTGTTGTTTATGACGTATCGTCTAAACCACCTGCAACTATTGAATGGGAGTAAAACTGGGGTTTCACGAAGCACTGCTTCGTGCCAGTTTTACGCCAAGAGCTATGCTCGCGGCAGTTTTGGATTTCAAGAAACAACATTTCTTGCCTAAATTACGCCAAGAGCTATGCTTGAGGCTATTTAGGGAAACCTAGATAATTCTACTAATAAAAAAGGACGCCTCGGCGTCCTTTTTTTATTTATAATTATGAAAAATACTATTTTAAAAAGAGCAAGTTAAATGTCATTGCCTACATACGATCAGTTGATGCTTCCATTAATGAAACTTTTAGCAGAACAAAAAGAGGCAATAAAATTAAGTTCTGCCACAAAAATTTTAGCTGAAAGATCTGGGTTATCTGAAGCTGATTTAAATTTAAGGCTATCTAGTGGTACAAAAACAGTATTTTATGATCGTGTTGGCTGGGCGAAAACATATTTGGTTAAAGCAGGTTTGATACAACAACCATCACGTGGTCTTTGCGAATTAAGTACGTTAGGTTGGTCTATTGAGTTGTCCAGCTTATCCAATATAACTAATCAGTATTTGATGCAGTTTGAAGGGTTTTCTGATTATAAAATTGGTTCTAACCATAATAAAAATATTCAAAATCTAGTTCTAATAGAAGAGCATGCTACATCTATTCAAACAGAATATTTGACGCCTGCAGAAATAATCGAACAATCATCAAAGGAGCTTAATCAAACAATTAAAGATGAGCTATTAAATAAAATTAAAAGTAATTCACCCAAATTCTTTGAGCAATTAGTTGTCGATTTGTTGGTAATAATGGGTTATGGCGGTTCACATCAAGACGCAGCCCAAGCAATAGGTAAAACCAGTGATGGTGGCATTGACGGTATTATCAGTGAAGATCGTTTAGGTTTAGATAAAATATATATTCAAGCTAAACGTTGGGAAAATACGGTGGGGCGCCCTGACATTCAACAGTTTAAGGGAGCTTTGGCTGATCAAGTGGCGAAAAAGGGCGTATTTATTACTACTTCTTGTTTTAGTAAAGAAGCAATTGAGTCAGCAAAGAAATCAGGCATTGTTTTAATTGATGGTGACAAGCTTACATCTCTCATGATTGAATTTGGCTTGGGTATTCAAATTGAAAGAAGTTTCCATATTTATAAAATAGATCAAGACCGTTTTGATGAAGATAGTTTTTAAATAAACTTAAAGGACGCTTCAGCGTCCTTTTTTTATATCTCAACATTCTATTTATAAACAATTGACCAACTACGATCGCTCTCATTATTCGGTTCAGCTTTGGACTTCGCTTTATGGGTAAAGCTTTGCCAAGACTTCGTCGATTTACGTTCGGGCTTCATGCTTGGGTCATAGCGTTCGACACGGTTACGGCCATTTTCTTTTGCCTGATACAGCGCAATATCAGCTTGCTTAATCAGTTCAGTTAAATTTTGTTTATGTGATTTAAGCTGTGAAACACCAATGGAAACGGTAAATTGGATCGGGTGATTTGCGACATTCAGCAAAGATTGATTTTGAAGCGTTAAACGAATACGTTCCGCGATCAACATTGCATCCTGTATTTGCGTTTCCGACAAAAGCACAATAAATTCTTCGCCACCAAAGCGAGCCAAAACATCTTTTTGGCGCATTTCTTTGCGGGTGGTTTCAGCGATACATTGCAGCACCTGATCACCAACATCATGCCCGTAATTATCATTAATATGTTTAAAATGATCGACATCAAACATCAGTAAGCAGGTGCTTGCGGGTGTTGGCCATTCATGGATGCGATGTTCAGCCAGTTGAACAAACTGACGACGGTTATATAACTGGGTGAGCTCATCTGTATGCGCTAGATTTTTCAGCGTATGCATATTCCAATCGTCAAGCAGGGTGCGTAAAAAATGACGTCGTGCATTGAGCGTATTGTTCCAGCTCATATGCAGGCTGATCATCCAAACGGGAATAGACACGACCACAAAAATCAGCGCTTCTTGCCATGATAAAAGCTGACTCACCGCAAAATATACCAATAGCGAAATGAGACCCGAACAATACAAGGCAGGCTTAAATTGTGTTTGTACGCAGACATTGGCAATTAAAATAAAGATCGCCGCACCATAGATATAGGACGAGACCATTGGGCTATTTGAAGCCAGTAATAAGCCAATCCAAATCGCGGTGCTACAGACCGTCCCGATCGGTAAGATCATGTCGAGTACACGAATGTCTTTTTTGTATTTAAATAAATAAAAGCTAACCAATAAAGCCACAATAATCAGGGCAACTCGAGAAAGGCCTGACCAAAAGAACATGTCTGGAATAATAAAAATGTCAGCAAAAAAATAAAGAAGAAACGTAATCTGCGCCATGTAGTTCACTTGACGCAAATAAGGTAACTGATGGGCATACTGATGTTGTAGAAAATAGTTTCTAAACTGCGTAGGAATACGTGCAAAAGGATCTGCAATGGCTTGTTCAATCTCGGCACGATTGGCAAGATCACACTCAGAAAGTTTCAAAGTATGAGTATGATTTTTACGAACTTCCTGAGCAGACGAATTAGTCCGAGAACTCATTCGTACATCAACAGACATGTCCCTTCTCCATAAATGGCTTAGGACAAATTATGAACAAAAAACACACAAAAATATCTACCTGAAACTAGGGATTTTTCGAATGAATGATAAAAAATCGTCTGATGAATGTTACAAAATATATTATTAACTTGCTGTTTTATAAGTTGAAATTTGATTTCTTCCTGCAGATTTTGCTTGGTAAAGTGCCTGATCGGCCATGCGAATTACACTTTGTAAATCTCGGTTTTTTTGACCAAATTCGGCAACACCAATTGAAACGGTAAATTTAAGTTTTTGTAGTGTATCAAGTTCTAAATAATCATCGGCTATTGCCCGTCGCAGACGTTCGGCAATATCTTGAGCCTGACGCAGGTGTGTCTGCGGTAAAAGGATAATAAATTCTTCACCACCGAAGCGGGCAATGATGTCTTGGCTACGTAAAGTATGTCGGCACGTTTCGGCAATTTGTTGTAAAACATGATCACCAATATAGTGCCCAAACTGATCATTAATATTTTTAAATTTGTCGACATCAAAAATCAGTAATGAAAGTGGCTGTAACGGTTTGGACTGATGATGAATATGATAATTGGCAAGTTGAATAAATTGACGTCGATTGTTTAAGCCAGTCAGCACATCGGTATGCGCCATAATATTGAGCGCTTCACGGTTCAACTGATCGAGTTTACTGTGTAAAAACACAATTCTGGATTTTTGCGTTGAATTCCAACTGATATACAAACTAAATAACAATACGGGCGAATAGATCAATATAAACAGTTGCAGTTGATGGATATTGCCAGAAATGGCGAAATACACCCCAATCAGTAAAATTAGACTGATACATAGAGAAATGAGCACAGCAGCCTTAAAGCGGATTTGCACACATAAATTGGCTAACACAATAAAAACCAAAGATGCATATAAATAGATCGGCACATCGGGGCTATTGGATAAATTGAGTAGGCTAAACCACAGCGCAGAAGCACCAACGATCGATAGGGGAAGCATCAAGTCAAAGAGTAAAATGCTCTTGCTATATGTATAAATGCCCCATGTGATGCCCATCATCAGTAAGGTATAGGCCATTTTTAAGCCTATCGCGAGCAAGCCCACATCGGGCAACATAAACCAATCCGCTATGGCATAAGAGAGATAGGCCAATTGTGCAACGATGTTGACTTGGAAAAAGAATTTAAAAAGTTGACGACGATGGTAGTGGAAAAATTCTTGACGAAATTGAGCAGGAACACGAACAAAGGTTCCTTTCAAGGCTTTTTGGATCAGTGCACGTGATTCTTTCTTATACTCATTGATCATGCAAGATTACCGACGGGTGAGCATGGCTTGTATGTAATTTTATGTAACTCAAATAATTTATATCATTTTTATTTAAAATTAAACACGTTATTTCAATGATTTGTGAATTATTTGGTATTGTTTGGTCAAAAGTGAGTGTTAACTTATGTTACTTAAATTTACATTTCACGTGATTTGAACAAGTAATTTCGCATTGGATATTGTCTAAATAAGCATCAATAACTGTTATGCTGTATGTCATATTAGGCAACAAAAAAACGATTGTCCTATCTCTGTGATTCAGCGTATTAATGACAGCTGAAGAAGATTGAGTTAATGCAGATATAATGGAAAAAATGCATAGCTCTAGCCGATAGTCCTTGCATCGGCTTAGCCAAATTTAGGGTAAGAATATGACCAATACCAATTACACAGAAATATCTCATTCCGACGATTGTGAAAAATACGTCAATCAGTTCATTCAAGAATTTCCACTGCGCCGTGCTGAAATTGGTCAAGGCACAGTGATAAAACGTGCTTTACCGAGTCGGCATAAACGGATGATTGGGGCATGGTGTTTCCTTGACCATGCCGGTCCAGTGCATTTTCCGCAAGGTGATGGCTTAGATGTTGGGCCGCATCCACATATTGGTTTGCAAACATTTACATGGATGATTGATGGCACCATGATGCATACCGACAGTTTGGGCACACATCAGTTAATTCAGCCCAAACAAGTCAATCTCATGACGGCGGGTTATGGTATTTCGCATACTGAGGTTGCTCCAGAATCTGAAACGCAAATGCATGCTGCGCAACTTTGGATTGCATTGCCAGATGACAAAATCAATATGGCGCCCCAGTTTGACCATTACCCAGAGTTGCCAGTGGTGACACAAGACGGGATTGAATTGACGGTCTTGGTCGGTGAATTTTTACAGACTAAATCACCGGTAAAAGTACATAGTGAATTATTGGGTGTCGATCTGCGTAGTTCGGAAAGCCAAAGTACCGTCTTGCCGCTCAATCCAAAATTTGAATATGGCTTTATGGCGCTCGAAGGGACTGCCAGTGTCAACGGTCACGAGCTCAATGAAGACAATATGGTGGTACTTGAGCCGGGCTTAACCCAAGTCAAAATTGACCTACATGCAGGTGGCCGTGTTTTATTATTAGGGGGTGAACCTTTTGAATCACCGATTCTGCTGTGGTGGAATTTTGTGGGGCGTACACAAGAAGAATTGAATATTGCCCGTGAGCAGTGGATTAATCAGGACGAACGCTTTGGCTCTATTCCTGACTATGATGGTCCACGACTAGAAGCACCGGCTTTCCCTGATAAAATGCGTCCATCACGTTAACTTAAAAATAAAAATGAACAGCCGTACCTGTGGTAAAAATGGTGCGGCATAACCATGAGGGAGTCATTATGGGTATCGTCGCAACGGCAACAGTAAACACCTTAGAAGCACCGTGGTCAGGTGAAGTTCAGAGTGCAAAACATCAACTTATTACCGATAAGCCCGAATCATTTGGTGGCGGGGATTTAGGTTTAGCACCGTATGATTTACTGTGTGCCTCCTTAATTTCATGCACCATGATTACCTTGCGCATGTATGCAGCACATAAACAAATTCAATTGGGTGAGTTTCGTGTTGAGGCAGACTTTTGTGCGAACCGTGAAGGTGCTGAATGGGTTGAGCGACGTCTACATTTTCAAACGCCCTTGGATGCAGAATTAGAGCAAAAAATCTTGTCCATTTGTGAAAAAACCCCAGTGACAAAAACTTTATTGCGCAGTGTAGACATTAAAACCACTCTAGTTTAATTTAAAAGCAGGTCGCTGCTGTACTGTGCAAAATTTAGTTTTGATATAGCCCTAAGCAGTGATCTGACACTTTTTATGATTTAAGTACTTCAAAATAATAATGGCTTGCCAGAAATAAGAAAATTTTAGACTTCATATAGGAGATGAACCCATGCGGGTGCTACATCATCTAGAAAAATCTCGTTCATTTCGTATTTTATGGGCAATGCAGGAATTAGGACTGAATTATCAGGTTCAGTTTTATCTGCGCCAGCCAAATTTGTCTGCTCCCCCTGAGCTTAAAGTCATCCATCCTTTAGGAAAGTCGCCCATATTGCAGGATGATGGACTGGTCTTGGTAGAATCTGCAGCGATCTTGGAGTATTTACAAGAGAAGTACGATCGGCATGATTTTTTTGCAGCCAAGGCGGAACATTCAAAACAACAATATCGCTTTTGGATGCATTATGCCGAAGGTTCTCTGATGCCGTTATTGGTGATGCAGTTGGTCATGAGCAATGTGCCACGCCATGTACCTTGGGCCATCAAACCCGTAGCTAATCGCATTTGTGATGGGGTCAAAAAAGGTTTTGTACGACCTCGCTTAAAAGAACATATCGAGTTTTTAGAAAACCATTTAGCGGAAAATGAATATTTTGCGGGACCGTTTAGCTTTGCGGATATTCAGATGACGTTTCCATTAGAAGCCGTCATGACCCGAACGCAAGGGCGATATCCACAAATTCAGGCTTTCTTACAACGGATGCAACAGCGTCCTGCATATCGCCGTGCCAAACAACAAGAACAACAGTTGGAAGCACAGCAAGACCGGCGGGATGATTCTGCTTAGCTCACATGATACAAGCGTTCTTTAGGGAAGACTACTTTAAACAGCGAACCACGGTTTTCTTTGGACTCAATTTCAAGGTGTGCCTGATGTTGCATCAAAACGTGTTTCACGATGGCAAGACCTAAACCAGTTCCTCCCGTTTGGCGACTACGTGCGCTGTCCACACGGTAAAACCGTTCCGTTAAACGGGGTAAGTGTTTCGGGTCAATCCCGATACCCGTATCTTCAACGGTAAAATAACCATGCGTACCATCATCATGCCATCCAATGGTCACAGTACCGCCTTTGGGGGTGTATTTAATTGCATTGGTGATGAGGTTACTAAAGGCACTCGCCAATTCCATATCTGATCCGATTAGGTCACAGTGACTATCAATCTCGAGATTCAGTGTATGTCCATAATCCACATTGTAAGCATGTGCATCGTCATATAGTTGGTTCATTAGGCTGGGCATTTCAATGATTTGATTTTTAGCAACTTTTTTATCATTTTCCAGACGAGATAATAATAACAAGTCATTAACCAAAGCATTCATACGGCGGGTTTGAGACTGCATTTGATCGAATGCGCGTTTCCAGCGTGGATTTAAATCTTCCTGATCGGTAAAGGTTTCGATATAACCACTTAAAACCGTGAGCGGTGTGCGTAGCTCATGTGAAATATTATCGACAAAGTCTTTACGCATTTGCTCAAGGTTATGCATGCGCGTGACGTCATAAGCCACCAATAAACGACTTTCGCGACCAAAACGGGTCAATTTGACTTGCACATAATGGTCTTCGAGCACTGATGATTTCATTTTCAAACCATCGGGGGCTAAATCGATATTGGTAAAGTATTCGATAAAACTAGGCTGTCTTAAAATACTTAAAATATTGCGCCCTTGATCGAGCTGTTGAATCCCCAAAAGCTTTTCTGCGGCAGGGTTCCACCATTCGATTTGGTGTAATTCATCAATCAATACCACAGCTTCAGCAAGTGCCACCAAGGAAGATTGAGCGCGGTCGATCAGACCAACCATTTCAGCTTGTACAATGCGTTCTTGACGCTGGGCACGGTATACATTAAAGAGTAAAGCCCCCCAAATACCGTCTAAATTTGGCGGGACATCATAGGGACGATTTGAAATCCATTCGTTGACTAAGTACAGCGAACGCATTTGCAATGCAAAGAACACTGCAAAGGCGATTAAGATGCAGATCCATAAGTACCCGATACCAAAGCCGATGAGTGCAGCAATGAGTAGGAAAAATGCCAGAAGTCTCAAATCCTGCTTGGCAAAAGTCCATAAACTGCTGTAACGGAATTTTTTATGTTCACTGGCAAGTTCAGGGACGGGATACGGTTCGTACATAGAAAATTAAAGACCTAAAATGACTAACCCATCACAGCGTCTGCACGGGTAGAGAAACGGTAACCTGTACCACGAACAGTTTGCACATAACGATCGGCTTGGAAAGGTTCAAGAACTTTACGCAAACGACGAATATGAACGTCAATGGTACGGTCCTCAATATACACGTTTCCACCCCAAACCTGATCTAATAATTGAGCACGGGTATAGGCACGTTCAGGATGAGTCATGAAAAAGGCCAATAGACGATATTCAGTCGGTCCCATATCTAAAATGGTGTTGCCAAAGCTGACACGTTGGCTGACTGGATCGAGGATTAAGCCATTGGCATCAATGGTTTTTTCACCACCCAAGGCATTTGAGCGACGCAGCACCGCTTTAATGCGTGACACCAACTCACGGGTGGAAAAGGGTTTGGTCATGTAGTCATCTGCACCCGCGTCCAGACCTTGGACTTTATGGTCTTCTTCGCCGCGCGCAGTGAGCATGATGACTGGAATTTCTGACAAATTTTCATCGCGTTTTAAACGACGACATAGGTCTACACCACTCACGCCGCCAGGCATCATCCAATCTAATAAAATCAGTGCAGGACGCTGATCCACAATCATTTGGTGCGCTTGTTTGGCATCTTCAGCTTGCTGACATTGAAAACCAGCCATATCCAGTGAAGTATGGATCATTTCCCGAATCGGGAGTTCGTCGTCGACGATTAAAATATAGTCATCTTTCACAGCGCAATACCCTATTTTATGTAAACGGTAGACCGTTTTATATTTATGACAGGCTTATTACAAAGATTAATTATGACAGTATCATTGCAAAAATGATCTTTCATTGGGGTTTAGAAAGAAATTGTGACAATTTAAATCCTGAAATATTCAACAACATGGGCTTTGCATCATGTTGTTGTCACAAAAAATCATTCAAAAAATTGTAAAGATCAGTGTTGAGGCCAAAATTTATTTCCTGGGTTTTTCAGAAAAAGCATCCAACAAGGCCAAAAAGACCACGCTACATGACGATAAAACTTCGTCCATCGGTTGTTTATAATCACTCATGACCCAGCGAATCGCGATTTGGGTGACATAACCATTGAGACCTGTTGCGACCATTGAAATTTCGCGTTCTGAACGATCAATATTTGGCATCATGAGCATGACAAAGGCATGAATCATACGGTCAAAGCGCATCATGGTTTCATGAATCGTGGCTTGGTTATGTAGCTCTTGTACCAACATGGCATCGATATAAATGATGCGCGCCATACGGGGATTATTTTTTAAAGTTAACAGTAGGGCGGTTAAACCCGCTTCAATCATTTTTTTAGAATCGGTAGATGCTTGCATGATGGCTTGCATCACGTTTTGTTGCAGTTCATCGATTAATTTTAAAAAGATGGTCTGGAACAGTTGCTCACTTTTCTTAAATGATTCATAAAAATAGCGTTCGGTCAGCTTGGCTTCCAAACAAATATCTTTCACAGTCACTGAAAAAAAGCCATGTGTTCCATAGGCTTCTATACCGGCTTCAATCAGTTTTTCACGTCGCGCTTGCTTACGTTCACTGAGAGAAAGCCCTTTAAATTGACGTTCCTTCACATTTTTTGCCTGTTGTTGTTCTGTGTGATTTGTTGCATCTGTCATGAAAATATACGCTGAACTAAAGCAGAATTTTGTCTTATTTTAGCAATAATTTCAGTTTAAACCTATGTTTAAGCATTGGCGATTTCAACAGCTTAGCACGTCCTAAGATGACATTGACAATATGTATTGTCAAAACTATATTAAGTTGACGAACTGCACACATTGGCAAATGAGATCACGCTGTGATAAAGCCAAGCGGCAGCATAAAGGAATAAGGAATCACAATGAAAAACTTCAAAAATAAAGTGGCTGCCATTACAGGTGCAGGTTCAGGTATTGGTCAGCAATTGGCTGTGCTTTTGGCTAAACAAGGCTGCCATCTGTCTTTAAGCGATGTGAATGAACAGGGTCTAGCGGCAACCGTTGAATTGGTTAAAGCCAGCAATGTACGTGTAACCACGCAAAAACTCGATGTGTCAGACCTTGCGGCAATGAAAGCATGGGCAGCACAGACCGTTAAAGATCATGGTTCGGTGAATATGATTTTTAACAATGCGGGTGTGGCATTGGGTACGACCGTTGAAGGCGCAAGCTATGAAGAGCTGGAGTGGATTGTCAATATTAACTTCTGGGGTGTGATTTATGGCACCAAAGAATTTTTACCGTATATCAAGCAAAGTGGTGAAGGTCATATCATCAATATTTCCAGCTTGTTTGGCTTAACAGCACAGCCAACACAGTCGGCATATAATGCCACTAAATTTGCAGTACGTGGTTTTACCGAATCTTTACGCCAAGAATTGGATATTGAAAATTGTGGCGTGAGTGCGCTATGTGTACATCCGGGCGGTATTCGTACCAATATTGCCAATGCCGCAAAAATGAATGACAGCTTGAAAAGTTTAGGTATGAACCCGCAAAAATCGGCACAGTCCTTTAATAAATTCTTGCGTTGTCCACCTGAAGAAGCGGCTCGTCAAATCATTGAAGCAGTACAAAAAGATAAGCGCCGTTTATTGATTGGTAATGATGCAAAAGCGATTGATTTAATTCAACGTTTGCTACCGACGGGTTATCAAAAATTAACTGCCATGGCGACTAAATTTGGTCAATAAGCGGTAATTAAAATCAATTGAAAAGAGCCCACGTCAGTGGGTTTTTTTATGCTCTAGTAATATCAGAAGCGCAATTTGATCCAAATAAAAGAACGATACCCGGTAGTGTCATCCGCAATTGTTTGAGACAAGACGACTTTTAATCAAAAATGTTTTTGCGATCCTTTGAATCATTTGATGGTATTGAACGAGTTTTGTCGGTGAGGTGTATTGCACCGCAAGATGGTTTCCTTGCGAAGCACGCTTCTCATTTTGTCGAATGAGAAACAACGTTTCGTAAGAGTACCTCCAGCCGAAGGCTAATCCCGTTATTCAATCCCTAGATGTAAGACTCCATCGAATAGATTTAAAAATCATTTTAAAAATCCGAAATTACTTTTACAGGCGTAACATCAGTTATTAAAAGCTCAAAGCGTATTTCTTATTTCATAAAATGAGATATAAAAATGGAAATAACTGATGATTTGAAATAAGCAACTGTTGAATAACCAACAGTTTTTTGGCGTTTAAACCAACAGAATTTATCAGATTTAAATAATAAAACTTTAAAAAATAAATACTTAAAATATTGGCACAGTTGTTGCCATATTAGAGTGAACAAAACTCACCACTGTATGGAACATTTATGAGTACTTTTACGCATCGATATCTTTCTGCTTTTCGTGTCCTACAACAGGCATGTTGTTGTGCTATGACACTCGCGATGATGCGCGCTTAAATTCTAAAAGCTGTCTTCGAGTTTCGGTCGTGCATAAGTTGAATAAAACCTACGACCACTCAGATTAATTTTTAAAAAACCCACGCAGTACATTCACTTCATGCACCTTGCATGGGGTTGGGGGATTTTGCGCTTTGGGAAAAATGTTAGTGAAACCAAATCATGAAAAAAACCACATTAACCGTTGCGGTCGGACTGATTTTATCCGCAACCAGTCAGCTGAGTTTTGCATCGGATGAAGCACTTCAGCAAGAACTGAGCAGCTTAAAACAACAAATTGAGAGTTTGCAAAAACGCTTAAATGCCGTGGAATCTGGTGCGACGAAAAGCCAAGTCGTCGAAACGGCCGCTGTGACGACAGACGATACGAGCAACGCCGCTGATATTGAAGGTGAAACGCAGGTTGCAGAAGTAACCACAGCAACATCCGAAGATATCGACGGCTTACGTGCAGATATTGAAAACTATAAGTACGATCAGTCACGTCAATATGAACGTCAAACCACCAAATCGACCCGTGACACAACCCTGTATGGCACGGTTCAACTACGTGCCAGTGCGCTCGATGAAACGGGTGTGTTGGGTGCAACCAAATCAACATTTGATATTGGGACTGCGCTGATCGGTGTACGCGGGAATTTATTCCGGGATTATAACGAAGGCAAAAACCTCGATTATCAATTGTCCTTTGGTTATGGCAAACGCAATGATGGCACCAATAACAGTAACTTTAACTTACTGGATGCCTTTGTTCGCTATAACGCTTTTGCCACCAATGCGGGCCCCGAAACAGCCAAACTGAACTTTACGCTCGGTCAGCAGTTATTGCCCTTTGGTCTAGATGTGCAGTCTCCTGAAGATTTGCGTCCAACCATTAGTACCGCTGCAGCTTCGACCTTTTTAGGACTGTTTAATCGTCAAAATGGATTTATCGTCCGTGGGGATGCCCAACCTTTTGTCGACTTTGCATCGAACTACCGTGCACCGCTGTTTGAGTATGCCTTAGGGGTAACCAATGGGAATGCCAGTAATAAGGCGGATGACAACAACGGCAAAGATTATATCGGTCGTGTGGCTTTTACATTGCCAGTGGACTACGCCAGCATTTTCCGTGAGTTAAAGTTTGGGGCCTCTTATATCAAAGGTGAATCGAAAATTTCAGCCGGCGGAATCACTGATAGTGCTGCGAAACGTGATCGTTTGGGTTTCGATATTTATTATAACCACGCACCATTTGGTGTGACCTATGAATATCTGCAAGGCAAAACCGATTATGTCGACACCATAGCCCAAGACATCAAAGAAGCCAAAGCGGAAGGGCATACATTTACTGCCTTCTACACCTTGGGCGATCAGTTCTACAACAGTATTAAATCCAACGCCAAATTTGATGATTTCTGGCCGAAGTCAGTCCAAGGCTATTACCGTTTTGACCGCTATAACCCGAATAAAAACAACGCAAGCTATCTCGATACCGCGAGCGGTCGTATTGGTGAATATGACATTCACTCCTTGGGTTTAAACCTATTTTTTGCGCAAACCACAAAATTCCAATTACAGCTGAATCACTATCTGTTTGATGTCGAAACGGCAAATCAAAAAGACACCAATGAGCTGCAAGCTCAGGTTCAGTACACCTTTTAATTCAAATATTTAAACTATTAAGGAACATTTAAAATGAAAATTATCTCTAAAAAAATCGCAGCCACATTCTTGGCACTTTCAGCACTTGGTTTAAGCGTTCAATTGCATGCTGCCAATCCCAAAGAAATTCGCATTTCAGTATCAGCTGCGGGTGAGGGGGGTAAACCCAAAGTGGGCGGTAGTTTTGTAGCTACAGCACATTTACGAGGTGTGCTCGAACAAGAATTTAAAAAAGATGGCATTAAGGTGAATTGGCTCTTTTTCCCAGGAGCAGGCCCTGCAACCAATGAAGCTTTAGCCAATGGCAAAGTGGACTTTGCATTGCATGGCGATTTGCCCTCATTGGTTGGACGTTCGACGGGATTAAAAACCAAAGTGTTGTTCTCGACAGGGCGTTTTGGCCCAACTTATGTGGTGGTGCCTGCCGGCTCTAATGCCAAATCCTTTGCAGATCTAAAAGGCAAAAAATTCTCCGTCTTCAAAGGCACAAATAGTCAGATCGTATTTAACCGTGTGTTAGCAAAATACAATTTAACAGAGCGTGATTTACGAGTGATTTCGCAAGATGCCTATTCGGCACGTACTGCGTTAGCGACAGGTGATATTGATGCCACGATTACTTCACCATTTAGTTTGCAAGCGCGTGGAGTGGCGAAAACTTTAGTTGAAATTAAAGATCCCAAAGTTGCACCGATTGCGCACTTTTGGGTGACAGAAAGTTTTGAAAAACAATATCCAGAGGTGGTGCAACGTGTCGTGACGACACTGATTAAACAGGCGCAGTGGAGTTCTCAAGAAGCTAATCGTAGTGCGCAATATAAACTTTGGGCTCAAAGTGGCATTCCATTGGTGGATTATCAAAAAACTTGGGATGGCTGGAATTTAAAAGACCGTACTACACCGCTGCTCGATGAATTCCATCGTTCACAAATTGATAGTGCTTTAAAAATTGCCAAAGACGCTCGCTTAATCCGTCGTGATGTAGATACCAAAACATGGTATGAGCCGAAGTATCTAAATAATGCCTTGAAAGAGCTGAAGTTAGAGGGTTACTGGCGCCAATTTAATGCTCAAGGTCAACCGAAGTAAGTCGCAGCCATGAGTCGTCCGATTGAAAGCAATGTAATTGCCAGTCCATTAACCACCAAATTTATGAGCAGTTTTGTGCTGCTCACGATTTTGGCTGGACTGGGTGTGGGTGTCGCACGGGTATTAATTTCCTTGTATGCCGTGCATTTAGAAGCCACCGAATTGCAATTGGGGCTAATTTCTGCAGCGCAAAATTTTGGCATTTTGATCATGGCATTGCCGATTGGCGTGTTGGTACAGCGCTTTGGGTCTTTGAAAATATTCTGCATCGGCAGTGTGTTGGGCGCTGTGGTCTATAGCTTAACGCCACTCAAAGCTGGTGCATGGTATCTCTTTGCGGTGACAGCCTTGGTGAGTTTTGTCTTACCCATGCGTTTTGTTTCGATCAATACCGTTTTTCTGAGCAATTTAAAGCGTTTAGGTCCAGCCCGTGCGGGTTGGTTTCGCGGTTCGCACATGATGGGATATTTCCTGATTGCACCTGCATTGAGCGTGTTGTTGATCGAGCATTTCGGCTATGGCGGAAGTTTT
This sequence comes from Acinetobacter sp. YH12069, assembly GCF_013419675.1. NCBI lineage: Bacteria > Pseudomonadati > Pseudomonadota > Gammaproteobacteria > Moraxellales > Moraxellaceae > Acinetobacter > Acinetobacter sp. YH12069. The sequence goes on from NZ_VOZS01000012.1 coordinate 92,080, forward strand.
TATGTGGTGTCTTTGCTTTTTTTAGGCACCTTGCTGTTGGCTCCGTGGTGCTTTCAACGTAGTACTCCGCAAGCGACGAATCGCCCGCATTTTCAATGGCGAGATATTGTGGCGCCTTTGGCACTCATCAAAACCCATGCCTCGCTGCGGATTGTCTGCATATTGGAATTTTTGAGCAGCGTGGCAAATAACTACTTTGGCTTTTTCATTGTGGTGATTGCTATCCAAAGTTTTGCACTTTCGGAGCCAATGGCGGTGATGCTGCTGACCGTACAAGGCATCGTCTTTGTGGGATCGCTATTTAGCATGGGCGGTTTGGCTGAGCTGATGGGTTATCAAAAGTTTTATTTGATTGGCCTAAGCCTGATGGCAACGGCATTACTGATTTTAGCCTTAACCAAAATCACGCTGTTGATGTGGCCTGCTTCGGTCATGTTTGGACTTGGACTCGGTATGTTGCATATCGCCAATTTTATGTCTTTCGCCCGAGTCGGTGAGCAAACTGCGATGGCTAAGATTTCTCCAATTTTAGCCCTCGTCGGACCTTCGGGTGGGCTGTTGGGTGGCTTGATAGGCGCCGTATTTGGCGCACAGGTTGGACTACAAAATTTATTTTTACCGATCGGGCTGGTGTTTATTGGTCTGATTATTTTGATCAGCAAAGATCAGGAATTTATTCAATTTTTAAAACCTGATGTCTCAGAACAGAGCGTAAAAGGACAAGAATTATGAGCCTTACGGATGTATCTGCACATTCGGTTCCCTTGCAAAGTGACCGAAGTGCGTTGGATTTTTTTAAGACCTATTTAAAACTAACTTTGCAAGTGGCGTGTGGACTTCTGATGCCAGTTTTGTTGTTCGGTCTATGGTATGTGGCAACACTTAAACAGTGGTTGCCTGAGCAGATTTTACCTGCACCGAGTCTGGTGTGGCAAAGCACAGTCGAATTATGGCAAAGCGGTGAATTGAGTTTTCATTTTGCCATCAGTGCCAAACGTATTTTATGGAGTGTCTTGCTTGGTGCCAGTGTCGGGATTTTGCTTGGTACTGTGTTGGGATTAGCAAAGCGTAGTCGGGACTTTATTTTTCCGACGGTGAATCTTGTTGCGCAATTTCCCATAGTTGGCTGGATTCCATTATTGATGATTTTCTTAGGCATCGATGAGGCTTTGAAGATAGCCGCTATTTCATTGGCTGTGTTACCACCGCTGTTGATTGCAACCTATAAGGGCATTACTCATGTGCCGAATAGTTTGATGGAAGTGGCAGAGGTTTACCAATACAGCAATTGGCAAAACTCAAAGAGGTGATTTTCCCAGCTGCACTACCTAGTGTGATCAGTGGTTTACGTCAAGGCATTATGCAGGCGTGGTTGGCATTGGTTTTTGTCGAGTTATTAGCAAGTAGTGAAGGAATTGGTTATCTCATGGTGTGGGGACGTCAGCTAATGCAGATGGACTTGATCTTCATGGCGATCATCATGATTGGTATTACGGGCTATGTCTTAGATACCTTGCTGGCTTGGTTAGAAAAAACGGCACGCTTTCACGCAACCCGAGTAGGAGGCAACCCATGAGCATCCTTTCATTAAACGCGGCAGCGCGCCAAGTCTTAGTTAAAACAGCAAAAGCACTCGTTCTACCTGTGGCATTTATCGCACTGTGGGCTGTGGCTTCACAGCAAAACTGGGTCGATCCAAAGTTGATTCCTAGTCCATGGCTCGTGCTGCAAAAAGCTGTGATCGTGCTTCAACAACCGAGCTTTTTGACAGGCTTTGCCGAAAGTTTGGCACGTAATTTTATTGGCTATGGCATAGGTGCGATAGCAGGTGTGTTGTTTGGGATCTTGATCGCGAGTTCACGCCTTTCGAATTGGTTATTTGCACCGAGCTTTCATGTATTGCGTCAAATTTCGCTGTTTGCATGGTTGCCACTAATTTCGACCTTTTTAGGTGAGGGACACGGCGCCAAAGTGCTGTTTATTACCTTATCGGTGTTTTATCCCGTGGCGCTACACACCTTTGAAGGTGTGAGCAGTATTTCGCATAAATATCGTGAAGTGGCCGAAGTCTATCAATTTCCCAAGGCCTACGCGTTTCGTAAATTGATTTTGCCCGGCGCTTCGGCTCAGATTTTTGTCGGTTTACAACTTGGGCTGATTTTCGCATGGCTTGCCACTATTGGCTCTGAATTTTTATTGGCGAACTATGGCAATGGTCTGGGCAATATCGTGATTCAAGGGCGTCAGGCTTTTGATGTCGAACTGATTATTTTTGGCATGTTGCTGATTGGTGCTGTGGGCGTGTTGCTCAATACGGTACTGACTTGGGTTGAACGTAAAGTTTTAGCTTGGCAGCAGGTTGGATAGGAGAACATAACAATGAAAAAAATGACAATCCATAACATTCCTCAACTCTGGCGTAGCCTATTTTTAGCTGCCTTGGTCGGTGGCACAGCCTTGGTTGGTTGCAGCACGCAGCAAGTGGATGAACCTCAGCAAATGGCTTTAAAAGAACTACGCTATCAAAGCTATCCGGGACTGGTGTCTTTGCCTGAGTTGGCACAAGACTTGGGCTATTTAGGCGACATTAAACTCAGTTATGTCGGCACAGTACAAGGTGGGCCACAAGATTTACTCACCTTGGTGGCAGGAGATGTTGATTTCGCTGGAGCCTTTAATGGCGCTGTGGTGAAAGTTATTGCCGCGGGTCTAGATGTGGTCCCAGTCGTCGCATCTTATGGCAGTGATGCTGAACAAAACGTGGGTTTCTATGTGCTAGAAAATAGTCCTATACGTGGCCCACGAGACTTTATTAGCAAGAAAGTCGCAGTGAATGCCTACGGGGCACATTATGACTTTGTGGTGAAAGACTATTTGGCTCGTCATGGCTTAACTGACGATGAAATCCGACAAGTTGAGCTGATTATGTTGCCACCAGTGAGCTCAGAACAAGCTCTACGGAATGGTCAAATTGATATTGCGGTGTTCTCAGGCATTTTGGAAAAACGGGCCTTAAAACATGGTGGTGTACGTAGCATCTTTAAAGATATTGATTTATACGGGCCCTTTACCGCAGGCAGTTTTTCGATGCGTGGAGAGTTTATTCAAGCGCATCCTGAGTTGGCTCGTACTTTTGTCAGTGGCGTGGCCAAAGCTCAGGAATGGCTACACAACACGCCGAAAGAGCAAATCATTGCCCGTATGGAAAGCATTATTGAAAAACGTCAACGCAATGAAAATACAGCACTTATTCCATATTACACAGGCACAGGTGTCCACGAAGTCGGTGGCGTGCAAAAAGATCAAGACTTTGCCCCATGGGTGAGTGCCTTAGAAAAAGAACACAAATTAAAACCGAATCAAATTGAGGTCAGTCGCATCTATAGCAATGAATTTAATCCCTATGCGAAAGACCAAAAATCAAAAGGAATATAACAATGACCAGTGCATTACATTTAGATCACGTACGTAAGGTATTTCCTGCACAAAACCATGTCGGCAGTAAAAACTATAAGCCTGAATTTGTTGCTGTAGAAAATGTCACTTTGGATATTCAACCGGGTGAATTTGTTTCAATCGTAGGGCCAAGTGGCTGCGGAAAATCTACATTATTAGACTTAATTGCAGGTTTAACCAAACCGTCGGCCGGGCAGATTTTACTGAGTGGCAAGCAGATTACTCAACCGGGTTTAGACCGTGGCATTGTGTTTCAGCAATATGCGCTCTATCCATGGTTAACCGCACTGGAAAATATCGAATTTGGCCTAGAAGCCAAAGGCGTAGCAAAAAAAGAACGCCGTGAAAAAGCCGAATACTATTTGCAGCTTGTAGGCTTAAGTGGCTTTGAAAAGCATTATCCAAATGAGCTTTCAGGTGGGATGAAGCAGCGGGTTGCGATTGCCCGAAGTTTGGCTTATGAACCAGAAATTTTATTGATGGATGAGCCCTTTGCTGCCTTGGATGCGCAAACCCGAGAAACCTTACAGGCCGAGTTGATCAATATCTGGAAAAGCTCGAAAAAAACCATCGTTTTTATTACTCACAGTATTGATGAAGCGATTTATCTGAGTCAGCGCGTGGCGATTATGACCTCAAGACCGGGGCGGATTAAGGAAGTGATTGAAATTCCACAAAGCCTGCGCAGCTCGAGTGAAGATGTCCGTTCATTGCCTGAATATGGCCGAATTCGCCACAAAATTTGGTCATTGCTCAGTGAAGAAGTGATTAAAGCGCAAGCCCTCGAAAAACATAAACAGCTTGCACATAACTAAAATATTCAGAGGATTTATTTATGTCATCGACTAAACAAGCCATCAGTTATACGCAAACCTATAACGACATTAAACCCCGACTACAGTTCACTTGGTTAAACACGGTATTTAAACGCACCATTGCCATCGTGGCTTTTTTCCTGCTGTGGGAGATTCTGCCGCGTAGTGGTGTGGTCAATCCAGCCTTTTTACCGCCGTTATCTGTGGTGTTGGAAACCACATGGCAGCTATATCAAAGCGGGCAATTAGGCATCCATTTCTTGGCCAGTATAAAGCGTTCCATTATTGGTTTCATTTTGGCCCTAGCGATCGCCATTCCTTTGGGTCTCATCATTGGTTGGTACAAGCTCGTGGCTGAAACCTTAAATCCATTGTTAGAACTGTTTCGTAATACCACAGCACTGGCGTTAATGCCGTTGTTCATCTTATTTTTAGGCATTGGTGAAACCTCAAAAATCAGTTTGTTGGTGTATGCATGCACATGGCCGATTTTATTGAACACCATTACAGGCGTACAAACAGTCGATCCTTTACTGATTAAATCGGCACGAACCATGGGCCTAAAACCCTATCAATTGTTCCGAAAAGTGATTCTACCTGCATCCGTACCCACGATTTTTGTCGGTATCCGTCTAGCAGGGGCGATTTCGATTTTGGCCTTAGTGGCAGTAGAAATGTTTGGTGCCAAAGCAGGTCTGGGGTATCTGATTATTTATTCGCAGTTCAGCTTTGAAATTCCACAAATGTTTGTGGGGATTTTAGTCATTACTCTTGTAGGCTTATCCTTTAACTACTTCTTGATTGGTCTAGAGAAATACTTCACAGCGTGGAAACGTAACCCCGTGGAATAATCTAGACGAAATAGAAAAATAAAAAAACCTCGGGATATACCGAGGTTTTTTTATTGCTGATTTTTTATATTTAAAATAATGCAATGAATAAAAAATAATGTGGATGAATATTTATTTATCATTTTTGTATGGATTATTATTTTAATGTGGAGAAAATAAAAATATGACTTATTTATAATAAGCCATATTTAATCAGGCGAGTACGAATCACGTTGCGTGTCACTCCAAGCAAACGAGCCGTATGCACTTGATTGTATTGACAGTGCTGATATGCACTTCGGATAAATTTTTCTTCAATCAGCTCATTAATATTGTCTTGCTTAAGTTGATTTGCGGCTTGAAAAATTTGTAAAAAGGTCTGCTCAAGTAACTGTCCAGCATCTTGAATATCCTTGATATTGGCTACAGCCGAGGTGGCATTTTGTAAGTTAAAAGGTTCTGCACGTGAAAATGACGATGCGCTTTGAATACTCGAAAAACTAATATCTTCCGGTTCAATCACACCTTTTTCACTGACTAAAATCGCATGTTGAATGGTATTTTCTAATTCGCGAATATTGCCCGGCCAACTATGTAAACTGAGTTTTTTGAGAGCCAGTTGGCTGAGGCGTAATGGTGTGTCATGTGGGTTGGTTTGATAGACCTGAATGAAGTGTTTGACCAAAGGCAAAATGTCGCCACGACGCTCTGCGAGACGTGGAATGCGCAGCAAAGCCACATGTAAGCGGTAGAATAAATCTTCCCTGAAACGCCCGTCTTGTACGGCATGCTCTAAATCGACATTGGTTGCGGCTATGATCCGAACATTAATCGGAATGGATTTGAGGGAGCCGACTCGAACGATCTCTCTTTCTTGTAAAACACGGAGTAATTTGACTTGCATCGGCAAGGACAGATCACCAATTTCATCTAAAAATAAGGTGCCATTATGGGCTGCTTCAAACCAACCGACACGGTTGTTAATAGCCCCTGTAAACGCTCCTTTTTCATGTCCAAATAGTTCGCTTTCGACCAAGGATTCGGTAAAGGCGCCACAGTTCACCGCGATAAAAGGACCTTTGGCACGATGGCTCAATTGATGAATTTGGCGTGCAACCAACTCTTTACCTGTGCCCGTATCACCAATGATGAGTGCATTGGCCTCACTTGGTGCAATTTGTTCAATTCGAGACAACAACGCTTGCGATAACGGGTCTGCAAAGACCGTCGCTGTTGCCCGTTTATGTTTCAGTGCAGAGGGCACCGCAGGGTGGGTCAAAATAGACATATCGTTTCTTATAGTTGTTGAAAATGCAGATCATGATGAAAGATTTAAAAATAAAAGATAAATAATAATTCGATATTTAAATATCAGTTTCACCGATAAATTCATGTATGGATTATTTATCTGATTTTAAGATAAATAAAATCGGGATAACTAAAGGATAAATCAAGATATAGCAAGTGATTGAACTGTTTTATAGTAAAGCTCTCTTAATAACAAAAGGCATAATTAAAATGGCGATTACTTCAGTAAATGTGCGAAACCAATTCAAAGGCGTGATTAATGAAATCGTAGAAGGTCCAGTGGTTTCAGAAATTGATGTGGAAACCAAAGCAGGCTTTTTTACGTCCGTGATCACGACGCGTTCGGTGAAGGATTTAGACTTAAAAGTAGGTTCAGAGGTGGTGGTGTTAATTAAATCGACGGAAGTGTCACTGGCTAAACTCTAAGGTTTAGTCCAGCAAAGTTTGTCAGCACAAATAGAGAATAATGATATGAGCTTAGAACAAGCTGGTTCGGTTTCTATTCAGCAGCTAACGAAACATTATCCCACACAAAAGCAAGAAGACCTAACCGTACTTGAGGACATTAATCTGAATATTCAGCCGGGTGAGTTCATCAGTATTGTGGGAAGTAGTGGCTGCGGAAAATCCACACTATTACGGTTATTGGTTGGTCTAGAGCGTCAGTTTCAGGGCCAAATTTTGGTTGATGGTCAGCCTATACAGGGCACGAGTTTGGAACGCGGCATCGTGTTTCAAGATCATCGCCTGTTTCCATGGTTGACGGTACGGGAAAATGTACGGATTGCATTACATAAAAGTCAGTTTAGCCGTGCAGAAGAAGATGTATTGATTGATGAACATTTAGAGTTGGTCAAATTAACCCAATTTAAAGATGCTTATCCTTCGCAGTTGTCTGGTGGGATGAATCAACGTGTGGCGATTGCCCGGAGTTTGGTGAATCGGCCTCAGATTTTATTACTCGATGAACCCTTTGGTGCACTTGATGCATTGACACGTCAAAATTTACAGGATGAATTGCAGCGAATCTGGCAAAGTGAAAAAATCACCATGATCATTGTCACCCATGATGTCGAAGAGGCGGTATTTTGGGGTGATCGGGTTGTGGTCATGCAGCCACATCCGGGACGAATTAAACGAATTGTAGATATTCATTTAGCCCATCCGCGTAAACGCGAAGATGTCCGTCTGTCCAATATTAAAAATGACATTTTGACTGACTTTAGTGATCCAGTAAAAGATCAGTTGCTTGAACCTTTATCTCACCGATTTGCCGATTATAAATTTGCATGGTAAGTCTGGATTGACCATCTCCTAGACAATGTAAAAGCCCTGAATTCAGGGCTTTTTTGGCTTATCAAATATAGGTCAGTATGATCATCGCTTAAGTTGGATCAATATCAGTCCATAAAAATGCCCCAGTTGGGGCATTTGTTTTTAAGTTTTATCAAGCGTTGGTTTATGAGGCTTGGGAGGTATGTCTTTTTTCTAAAAACATATTGGTTTTCAGGTCGTTTTAAACCTAAGTTTTCCCGTAAGGTCTTGCCTTCATAAGCCGTGCGGAATAGACCACGACGTTGCAGTTCAGGGACAACCAAATCTACAAAATCATCTAAGCTTGCAGGTGTGGTTGGTGGCAAAATATTGAAACCATCCGCCGCTTCATTTTCAAACCAAGCTTGTAGTTGATCGACTATTTGTTCGGGTGTTCCAATCAGCGTCCAGTGCCCACGTGCGCTTGCAACCCATTGGTAAAGTTGTCGAATGGTAAAATTATTTTTACGCGCAATCTCTAAAATCAGTTGTTGACGGCTTGCGCCATTTTGCGCCTGTGTTAAATGTTCTGGTAGCGTTTGGTCGAGGTCAAATTGCGACAGGTCTTCAGTAAAACCACCCAATTGTTTGAGTAAGTTCAGTCCCAAAGTCGGATGAATATATGCATTTAATTCATCGTATTTTGCCCGAGCTTCGGCTTCAGTTAGTGCAACAAAGATCGATACACCCGGCATGATTTTTAAGTCATCGGCATGGCGACCATATTTGATAAGACGCGACTTCACATCACGATAAAAGGCTTGGGCATCTTCTAATTTTTGCTGTGCGGTGAAAATGACTTCGGCATATTTGGCGGCCAGTTCACGACCATCTTCAGACTGTCCCGCTTGTACAATCACGGGATAGCCCTGTGGTGGACGAGCAATATTTAATGCACCATGTACCGCAAGATGTTTACCCTTAAAGCGAGGTGGATGCAGTTTATCGCCCGTAAAAAATTGCCCAGTCTGTTTATTGTATTCAAAGGCATCATCTTCCCAAGAGTCCCAAAGCTTTTGTGCCACTTCTATAAATTCATCCGCACGTTCATAGCGTTCTTTGGGGAGCAGCGCATCATTGATGCCATAGTTTTTTGAAACCACACTGCCAGAAGTGGTCACCACATTCCATGCCGCCCGACCTTCAGACAGATGATCTAAAGAGGCAAATTTTCGCGCTAAATTATAAGGTGCTTCATAGGTGGTCGACGCTGTGGCAATAAAGCCTATATGTTCGGTTACCGCTGCAAGTGCAGAAAATAGGGATACCGGTTCGAGCCCGGCAGAGAAGGTGCCATTGAGACCCAAATCAGGTGTTGTATCAGGATCGACGGTGACGGGAACATCCGCAAGGAAATAGGCATCAAATAAGCCACGCTCTGCGGTCTTTGCCAGTTCAATAAAGTATTTTAAATTGTGACTATCCTGTGGGCGAGCCTGCGGATGGCGCCAACCTGCCACATGTTGCGAAGTCCCTGGTACGAATGCCCCTAAGCGAATTTGACGTTTTGACATAAATAAACTCTGTAAATGTTATTGTTCACTAGGAGTATTACAATGTTTATGCCAATAAAAATATTGTTATAAAACAAGATATTATTTTATTGTGAAGTTTTTACTGTTTTAAAATCAACAGAGAAATTAATCGCTTGTTGTGGATGCATCATCCAAAATCTTGCAGAACTTATCTGTTTATATATAAACACATAATAAAATTAAGGGATTTTGTGCAGATGGCCTAACTCAGATAGAAAAAATGCCTCGAAAGAGGCATTTTAGAGATGGGGAATAAAATCACGGATTAAAAATTTACTAAGAGGCCTGCACCTGTTGATTCTTCAGCACATATTGATTTTCAGGGCGTTTTAGACCGAGGTTTTCACGTAAAGTCGTGCCTTCGTAGACCGTTCGGAATAGACCGCGACGTTGCAGTTCAGGGACGATGAGATTGACAAAGTCATTTAACCCTGCAGGTGTTGTTGGTGGCAACACATTAAAACCATCGGCAGCGTCATTCTCAAACCATTCTTGCAATTGATCTACGACTTGTTCAGGCGTGCCAATTAAGGTCCAATGTCCACGGGCTGAAGCGATATATTGATAGAGCTGACGAATACTAAAATTGTGCTTACGGGCAATATCAATCATCATCTGCTGACGACTCGAAAAATTAATGTCTGCATCTTCGATTTTGGGGAAAGGGGCATCTAGATCAAACTTGGCCAAATTAATGCCACCGGCTAAAGCAGACAATAAACTTAAACCCACTTCTGGGTGAATTAAGCTATTTAAAAAGTCATATTTTTCTTGGGCTTCTTGCGCAGTCTTGGCAACAAAAATTGAAACCCCTGGCATAATTTTCAGGTCATCCACATGGCGGCCATACTTTACTAAGCGGTTTTTGACATCACGATAAAAGGCTTGCGCATCTGCTAAATTCTGCTGTGCTGTAAAGATCACTTCGGCATATTTACCGGCTAGTTCACGACCGTCTTCAGATTGTCCTGCTTGAACAATCACCGGATAGCCTTGCGGTGGGCGAGAGACGTTGAGTGCACCCAGTACTTGATAATATTGACCTTGATGATTGGGCTGATGTTGTTTTCGGGCATCAAAAAATTGCCCAGTTTCTTTGTTGTAATGGAAGGTATCATCCTCCCATGAGCCCCAAAGTTTTTGAGTGACTTCAATAAATTCATCGGCACGTTCGTAACGCTCTTTGGGTTCAGGGTGCTGCTGAATGTTAAAGTTTTTTGCGGCATCGGCAGACGCTGTTGTTACCACATTCCACGCAGCACGACCTTTAGAAATATGATCTAAAGAAGCGAATTTACGCGCCAAAATGTAGGGGTCTTCATAAGTCGTGGACGCTGTGGCAATAAAGCCAATATTTTGCGTCACAGCAGATAGGGCTGCAAACAATGTGACGGGTTCAAAGCCGACGCCTTTATCGTCCAAACCTTTCTCACCTTCGACAGCAGAACTCCAACGGACAGACAGACCATCGGCAAGAAAGTAGGCATCAAATAGACCACGTTCTGCGGTTTTTGCCAGTTCAATTGCATAATCAATATTGAGATGATCTTGTGGGCGAGATTCAGGGTGGCGCCAACCCGCGACATGCTGTGAGGTGGTTGGAATAAAAGCCCCAAGCTTTATTTGACGTTTAGACATAAAAAATTTCTCATCCCAATTATTCTTAAAAGATAAAAGGGATAAGAACAAAATCTATGCCAAACCGTAATTGTTTGAAAATATGAAATTTTTAATTTTAATTGGTTCTAGGTGTAGATAAATCAACAGGATATAAAACCAAATGTTGAAAAATAAACAGCAGTTTAACGGCAAACTTTATGCATGGATGTGTACAAGATTTTCCATATTGAGATGCAAAGCTGCGGATTGGCATTGAACGCTATTAGCGAACCTTATAGCAATACTTTGATGGCTTTTCGTCTCCATACCAGTTGGTAATACAGCCCTTGTAAAATACATAAGCTGACAAAGGCCAAGGCATAGGCATACCAAATGCCTTTTAAGCCCCACCATTCACTGAATAGGTAGGCACACGGCACTTCAATGCAAATAATCGCCATAATATTAATAATCATCGGCACGGTCACCGTTCCACTGGCCCGCATAATGGAAGCAAAAATCGCACTGGCACCAAAAAATAAAATCGACCAAAGCACAATGAACAGTAATTCTTGACCGAGAACCACAACTTCAGGATCTGTAATAAACAGCGCCATTAAATATTTAGAGAACAAATAGCCCAATGCCACCAAAATGCCAGTAATAATGAAATTCATCCCGATGGCCGTACGTTTCACGCGATTAATTAATTCAGAATGACCTGAACCGATGGCTTGTGCTGCAAAAATGGAAGCCGCAATCGCGATGGACAAGGCTGGGAATTGGATATAGTTCAAAACCTGATTGACCGCGCCATATGCAGCAGTAGCATCAGCACCGTGGCGGTTAACTAAACCGACAATCACGAGACCGGCCACAGAGGTCGTGACCATCTGAATACCTGTAGGAATGCCTAGTTTTAAGATAATTTTGCTGAGATCATGTTGATGGCGAATATGACGAATCAACTCGAAGTCGAGTTTGAGTGGGTGATCTTTCTTTTTTAAATAGAAATATAAAAACACCAAAGCAATTAAAAAGCCGATATGACTGGCAATGGCAGGGGCAATAATGCCTAAACTTGGAAATCCAAATTTTCCGGCAATCAGCACGGGTGTAATGATCAGCCCTGAACCAATGGTCATACCCGATGCGATCAGCGGAGTGGTACTGTCACCGACACCACGCAAAATCGAGGTGTAAATAATATAAATAAAGAGTAGTGGGCTACCGGCAAGCATCCATTGCACATAAGGCAAAGATAAATGCATCACGTCAGGGGCTGTGCCTAAGGCCAATAAAATGGGCTTGGCAAATATCACCCCTAAAAAGGCAATAATACTGCCACCAATCAAGGTCATAAACAGCGTTGAACCCACGACGGTACGAACTTTTTCAAGATTCTGCGCGCCCCAAGCTTGACCCACCAACACGGTTGCACCTGCCGAGAGTCCAATCACAAAAGCCATTAAACAGAACAAAATTGGAAAAAATACCGCAACGGCTGCAATGGCATGCACCCCAAGCATCTGACCGACAAAAACGGTGTTAATGGTCCCAGATAAATTCTGCAAAATATTGGTGGCGATCAAAGGCACCAGAAAAACTAAAAACGTTTTCCATAAATTTTGCTGAGTAACGAGGGACTGTTGTTTTGACATGCTCAGGTCCTAGACGCGGCTTTTTATGATTTTAAGTCACTGATAACACTATCATGTTGGCATTCAAAAAAGCCTTAGTTTTTGAGTAACCAAGGCTTCATTATTTCTACATGTCTGTTTTAAAAAAACGTTTGGGCAGATATTGCTTTAAACCGCGGAGAGAATCTCTGCAGCTTGATCTAAGGTGGCATCTTGTTTGGCAAAACAGAAACGTAATAATCGTAAATTTTCCGGCGGTTTTTGATAGAATACCGAGACAGGAATCGCCACGATTTTATGTTGTTCTGCCAACAACTGACACATTTCCACATCATTTAAATCTGGGCGTATGGCACTGTAATCAAGGTTTTGGAAATAGGTACCTGCCGATGGAATCAACTCAAATCTAGAGTGGCTTAAGCCGGCATTGAAACGGTCACGTTTGGCTTGGTAAAAATCGCCCAACTCAGTAATGTGCTCCGGATGTTCTGCCATAAAGTTAGCCAATGCCATTTGTACGGGCGTAACACCGCAGAAATTGGCAAATTGATAGATTTGGCGAAACACTTGCATCAAGGCTGGCGCTGCAATGCAATAACCGGTTTTCCAACCTGTGACGTGAAAGGTTTTACCAAATGAACCCACGACAAAACTGCGTTCACGCAGCTCAGGAAATGACAAAGCAGATAGATGCTGACGACCATTAAAAATTAAATGCTCATAGACCTCATCCGACAGCACAATAATATTTTTATCTCGAATCAGTTCGATCAAGTTGAGCCAGTCCTCACGCCCCCAAACAGCACCTGTTGGATTATGCGGTGTATTGACAATAATCATCCGGGTTTTATCGTTAATCGCAGCGGCAACACGATTCCAATCCACAGTAAAATGGGGCGTCTCTAAGGCAATGTGAATGGGATGAGCCCCAACCAATTTTACACTGGGCGCATAACTGTCATAGCTCGGATCAAAAATAATCACTTCGTCACCCGCATGAACCACAGCTTGAATGGCACTAAAAATACCGATGGTTGCACCCGGGGTAATGGTGACTTCGGTGTGAGGGTCAATATTTAATTGGTCTCGATGAGCAAACAGTTGGACCAATTGCTCACGCAAATGCATCAGTCCATCGCCGGGTGCATATTGGTTAAAACCCTGTTGCGTCGCATCATTTAGCGCATTTAACAGTGCTGGAGGTGCAGGAAAATCAGGAAAACCTTGAGATAAGTTCAGTGCATTTAGACGCTGCGCCATTGCACTCATAACGCTAAAAATAGTCACACCTTGGGCAGGCAGTTTGGATTCAATTGTGATCATGGAGCTTAAAATTTTTTATAGATTGCATTTTGAGTGTAGCAGCATCTCAGCGGCTGCGAAAAGTTAGATCCGTAAAATTGATCCAGTATTGATGTTCCTATTCACTTGAATACTAAAGTGATGTGAAAGCCAAAAAGAAGAATTCAACAAATTATTTGCAAAATGGGGTAGACGAAAAAATAATCATTTCCTAAAATGCCGTCATTAAAAAATTAAATACATAATAACAATGCTTAAAAATATTCACGCCATGGTGGAAAACTTTGGCTTTAGCGTACAGAAACGTGCGCTACACATTCATTTTTCAAATGAATCATTAAACACAGAAGTTTTTATTCAACGGATTGAAGGTCAACACCGTATCAATCAAGGCTTTCGTGCGGAAATTATTTGTCTATCGACCAATGCTCATTTGGCTTTAAAGCAGTTTATCGGTGGCCGAGTGGCTGTCGATCAAGTGACAGATTTGGGACAACTCAGTCGCCTGACTGGTGTGATTACAGGTGCAAGCCAAGGTCAAAGTGATGGTGCATTGACCGTTTATAAACTGGTGATTGAGGATGCCACAGCACTCTGGCATAAGCGTCGTAATAGCCGTGTCTTTATGAATAAGTCGGTAGGGGAGATGACCGAGATTATTTTTAGTGAATGGCAGAAAAAAAGTGCGTTGTTTGCTGCCAGTTTAAGCTTGAACTTAGAGGGGCTGGCACGTACTTATGATGTACGTCCATTCACCATGCAGGCGAATGAAAGTGATTATGCATTTTTGACTCGCCTTTGGCGCAGTGAAGGGATCAATTGGTTAATTGATGAAGCTGAGTTATTTGTCGCATTTTCGGCTGCACCGATGCAAGCACAGCAGCTGCGTTTAATTGATACCAATCAGGCTTATAGTGCTTTAGAGCGGAAAAAGATTCGCTTTCATCGGAGTCATGCCACGGAACGTTTAGACACGATCACCAGTTTTGTGGCAGAACGCTTTTTACAATCGACCACCATTCAAACGCAGCGTTGGCAAGCTCAACATTTGGCACAAGACCAAAGTAATCCGCTCTTAAGCGCCCATGCACAGAGTGAGCAACAGCACAATGAAACCTTAAGTTTAGAGCAGGCTTGGACCGTAAGTTCGGCTTGGACAACTGACCTTAAAGGTGCAGATCAGGCGACCACTTCAAATACACAGCAATTGGATCAGTTGAATCGGCAACTCAATCAATATCAGGAATTACAAGCCAAATATTTTACCGCCAGCAGTAGCGTAAGGGATGCACAAGTTGGGTATTGGTTTGAATTAGAAAATCATCCTGAAATCGATCAACATCAAACGACAGATCGTGAATTTCTCATATTGGGCAAAGCATTTTATAACCAAAATAATTTACCCAAAGATATTTTGGTTCAATTAGAAAAGTTACTTGCCGTAAGCCGTTGGCTATCTTTAGGGGATGAACGGCAGGCCAACGAGCTGTATGTGGTCCGTCGGCAAATTTCTGTTGTTCCTGAATATGATCCTTTATTACACCGGCCACCTGCGTTTCCACAGCGGGCTAAAGTGGTCGGTCCAGAAGGTGAAAGTATTTATGTCGATGCTTGGGGGCGTATCAAAGTTCGGTTTACGTTCACCCGCAGCGATGACCATAGTCATGATGGTGGAGCAGGGAGTAATGATAATGACAGTGACTCAGCTTGGGTTGATGTGCTGACCCCATGGGCAGGTGAAGGTTATGGCGCACGTTTTCATCCTCGTATTGGCGAGATTGTGGTTATCGACTTTTTTGAGGGAGATGTCGATCGTCCCTTTGTAGTAGGACGAATACATGAAGCTGAACGATCTCAGACAATGTTTGACCTCAAAGGTCAGCTTCCTGAAACCAAAAAACTCAGTGGTATCCGCTCGCAAGAAGTTGCGGGAGCAGGCTTTAACCAACTGCGCTTTGATGACACGACGGGGCAGATCAGTACCCAATTACAAAGTAGTCATGCAGCGACACAGCTGAATTTAGGTAATCTCAGCCATCCTAAAGAACAAGACAGTAGCCATGGTCGAGGAGAGGGTTTTGAGCTGCGAACGGATGCTTGGGGGGCAATGCGTGCAGGTAAAGGTTTACTTATTAGTACCTATGCGCAGGATAAAGCCGTTGCCGATCATCTTGCTGCTGCTGAAGCTCAGTCTCTTTTAAATCAAGGGCATCAGAGCATGAATATGCTGAGCGATTTAGCCGTAAAGCAGCAGACCGATGCATTAAATGTGATTAATCGTTTGCCGAAGTTAATAAACTCTTTAGAAATCAAAAGTACTGCCGAAGGTGTCAAAGCGACTTTAAATTTGTTCAAGGAGGAGCTAAGTCGAGACCCATTGGCAGCGTTAAAAAACTGCAAAAGTTTTGTCAAAGAAATGGGTTCAATCGCACATGATGTCAAAAGTACAGTAAAAGAATTTAAAGCATTCTTTAATGATGCCGAAGATGCCTTTGATAACTTAAAGTCTGTCATAGATCATATTGAAGAAAATGGTAAGGATGTGATTCAAGGGCGGGTTGCAAGTCTGAAAAGTAACCTCAAAGAAGATCCATTAAAAGCATTAAAAGATGTGGGTAAATTGATCGAAGACATCAAATTTAACCCTGATGATTTGTTGAATAATGGTGGTTTTGGTTTGCCACCAGCGATGACACCCATAAAAGCATTAGAAAAAGTACAAGGCTTTATGGAAGGCTATGCGCAAGGTTTAGAAAAATCCAATACAGCGGCAAAACAAGAACAAGGCAAATTATTCCGCCAAGCGTTGATGTTGCTTGCATCACCTAATGGTATTGCACTCACCACACCGGAAGATATTGTTTTACAAGCCTCGCAGGATATTGCAGAAAGTGCGCAAGGTTCGATTAATTTCAGTGCTCAAAAGAATATTGTCGGTCATGCACAAGACAAAATCAGTCTGTTTGCGGCTCAAAAGGGCCTGAGTGCTTATGCCGCAAAAGGGAAAGTTGAATTACAAGCCCAAGATGATGCTATTGAAGCAATTGCACGAAAGGTGATTAAGCTCATTTCAACAGAAGATAAAATTGAAATTACCAGTCCTAAAGAAATTGTGCTGACTGCAGGAGGTTCACAGCTGAAAATTAATGGCAGTGGAATATTTACCACGACAGGTGGCAAGTTTGAGAGTAAGGCAGGGCAGCATAGTTTTGTGGGAGGAGCGACTGTAAATGCACAATTGCCTAAGCTGCCTGAGAGTGGGGTTTTTAGTCGGAGATTTGAATTTAAAGATCTAATTTCTAAAGAATTATTGGAAGATGGATTTAAATATAAAGTTATAAATAAAAATAAAAATACGGAATTTATAGGCCTGCTTGACAAAGATGCACGTACTCAAAGAATCTTTAGTGATAATCCTGACAATGTAGAAATAAGACTGTTAGGCAAATCTGAGATTGATTCGGATAAATTATTTCTTATGGAGGAAGATGTTTCTCAGGATAATTTAGGTGAAGCATGCTGTGGCAGTCATGAAGATGATCATAATCACGATGCTGAGGAAATTGATGACGATAATAATTTAGAAGATGATTTTAAGAGTTTTGGAATTTAAGGGTGAGTTTATGAAAAAATTAAAAGAAATAATAGCTATAGTTGTATTTTTAAATAGCTCAACGTTATATGCAGAAAGTTCGAAAGACTGTATGAGTTATTGGAATCAGCCAATTAAAAAGATACAGGTGCTTGAGGAAGTTGAATGTGAACATATTTGGAATTTTGGTAGAGATAAAAGTAGCTTAAATCGCTTGCAAGTAATTAATGATTTGAATTTAAAAACAAATAAATCACAATGGTTATCAACAGGACAGTGTCAAAAAATATCATATAATAAAAAAATATATAATATTTATAATGCCGAATACAAAGAATATGGGCACAATGTTTGGTTAATTTATGATGAAAAAAATGCTTTTGCATATTTTAGAAAAATAAATAGTAAAGATCAGTCAGTAGTTTTAAGTTGCAATCAGGTTGGTAAGGATCAAGAATTAAAATTTATACTTAACAGCTATTTAAAAAATAATACATCTGTAAGTATGGAAAAATATAAAGCTAATGATTGGTACAAAGAGTAATAATAATGAAAAAAACAATCACTTTTAAGGATGGTACTACTAGAAATTTTGAAACTAATTTATCGGGTTTTATTGAAGCGGTTAGCTTTAAAGAATCCTCATCAGATTTATCTTTGTCATTAAATCATCCAATAAATCTATGGTGTGCAAAAAAAATTAATGATGCTGGATATTTGGGTTTATTTCAATGGGGGGAGTCTGCACTTTATGAGTTAGGATATTATTTAGGTGATAAAGGGATCTCTTATGAAGATATTAAAAAGGCAAAGAAAGGATCTGCTTTGCATGAAAATTGGAAGAATCAATTTGACTCTAATAATTGGTCAGGACATTGGTCAGGTAAAAAAAATATAAATTCGAAATTTGAATTTTTGAATAATCCTCAAATTCAATATGAAGTAATAAAAGAATGGATTAATTATTTATGTAAGCAGATTAGAAATAATAATTTAAATGAGCATTTTGGTCGGGTGATTCAAGGTGTAGAGATTAATGAGTCTGGCGTTATCGCTGGCATGCATTTGGTTGGTATAGGAGGTTTGGGGGCTTTTCTAGGTGTTTCAAAATTTTCTAGTCATAAACAAACAGATGGTAATGGAACACATATTAAAAAATATATTCAAGACTTTGGTGGATTTGATTTAGAGCAGTGTTGTAATCGAAAAATATATATAAATCTAAAAGATAAAAATGAAAAGGCATTAATAAATAAAGAAGTTACAGTTGTTTCAATATATTCAGGAAAATCCTTTTCTGCAGAGACGAAGGTTCGGGTTAAAAGTGATGAAAATGGCAGTCTCCCTGTCATTGTTAGACACCCATCAACTGAGATTAAAATTGTAGCTGATGGTAAAGAATCTAATCCTATTATTCAAAAAGCTGATCAAAAACAAATTGCAACCTTAAAAGATTTTGATGTTTCAATATTTCAAGCGAATTTAGAAGAAAATAATACGCCTCAATCAAAGCCTCAGTCTAATAAAACACCTCAAGAAGTAAGAAATGAACAGAATACATCTGAAGAAAAAAAAGAAGTAGTTACTGGTAATATAAAAGATGTGAGTTTTAATATTCAAATTATAGAAGAGGATACAAAGAAAGCTATTTCTAATATGGGTTTTTACTTAACTTATAAAGGGAATATAAAAAAGCATACAGCAGATTCATCAGGGACTAAAAAAGGTGTAGTGGCTGAAGTAGGCGAAGATATCGAGGTTTCAGTATCTGGAGCTGGACAACGTCAAAAGATACATCATTTTAAAGTTGAACAGTCTTTATCTAATCAGACTGTTAAAATTAAATTACCTGTATGTTTTTTTAAAATTAATGTTAAAGAAAATAATGAAAATGTAACAAATACTCTAGTAAGTATTTTTTATAGAAATAAGCAAATTGCGAAAAGAACAGATAGTAATGGAGATATTAGTGTTAAAATGCTATTGGGTTTTGTTTTTGGCTTTGGAATAAAAAATAAAGAGCTGGAGAAGGTCCGTGTTCTGAAAGGAATACCAATTAGGCATTTTAAAGTTAATGAGGGATTTGTAAAAGCTTCAAAGCTATATGAAATTGCCGATCAAAAGCGTAAGGAAGCAGATGAACTCAAGAAAAAATCTGACCAAATGCAGCGAAAAAAGCAACTAGAAGCTCAGGAAAAAGAAGCAAAAGAACAGGCAGAAAGAGCAAAATCAGAGGCTGAAAAAAATCAGCCTATTCAAGATAATACATACACGGAAAATGGCGGTGAGCCACTAACAACTGTTAGTAATCAATCTCCACCTACAAGTGATACAACACGTTATCATATTTACCATGATGGTAAGATTAAGCGTGAAAATAAGGCTGCTACTGGTTATGCAGAATTTATTTACTATGATTCGGCGGGAAGATTTTATAATTTAGGTAAGTCTCAATTTGTAGTGGCTGATAAATGGCAATCAAAAGGTGTTAAGGCAGGTGGTAATACATATTTGATTGATCAACGTAAACATAAATATTACAAAAGTGGATCTTTAGGTTATAAGTGGAATATTATTAGTGGTGATGGTCGGTATTATTTATCAGGATTATCAATGTCTGCAGTTCTTGGTGCTATGTGTAATTTGGGTTATGCCGAATATATTGGATCTGGATTTAGTTGTAGGGATGGTTCCCCAGGTGAAAGTGTAAGTCATTTGAATGGTATAAATGGTGATTTTAGATATATAGCTATTAATAATAGACATATGACAGAAGTAACATATACTTCTCATGATCATTTTGATTGGAATAAAAATGTCGCTTTTGTTGAAGAGTTATTTAAATTTGGCTATAAATTGTTTGGCTCACATCCAGTGAAAATTAAAAAAAATGCATTATTGCCTCATTCGCAGTCATGGAAAGATCATAATCATCATATTCATCTACATAACTTTTCTCCAAAAGTGGAAGATTTATAATGAAAAAGAAATCAGTTTTTACTATTAGTTTTTTAATATACTTTTTATTAATAGCATGCACAGAACAATCAAAGAGTGAAGTTGAAGTTATACGAAATGATAATGTAAATGCTATATTTACAGAAAATGGTTTTGGTGGAGTTGAAGTAAATCAAAGAATTAACGATGAATTTATTGAAATTGAAAATAGTAGAGTAGATAATTGTTTTTTTGCTAAAAATAGAAAAATAAAATCCGATGTGGATTTTCAAGTTTTTAATAATAAAATTTCTGTAATTTCTTCAAATCAACTCGGAGTTTCTACGAATCTAGGAATTAAAGTAGGGGATGAAGAAAGTAAAATTTATGAAAAATATAAGAATTCAGTGATTGATAAAAAAATAAATCCATATGGTGAATCTCAAAATGATTATTCAATTATTATTTGGAATCATGATAAAACAAAGGGTACACGGTATGATATCGAAAGCAAAAAAATTATAGGTATAAAAGTAGGTGATACTAACCTAACTTTAATGGAAGGTTGTGCTTAAGCATTTTTAAAAAATAAAGCCGACTCTCGTCGGCTTTATTTATTCAATCTTCCAGCACTTCTTCCAATAACTCTTCACTCGGTGCAAAGTAATACGCTCCGTCCATTGGCGTAACAAAGTGAAGTAAGCGGTCGTGAATGCCGTCACCGCTAGTACCGAACATGCGAACCAGCATGCTGTCGATAATGCTGAGATCTTTGGTATAAGCAATAAAAAACAAACCTTGGTCACCGCGGCCATCGCCATAAGGCAATGAATGACGCAAAATTGCTAGTTCTTCACCTTCGCCATTTTCAACAACGGTACGTGATACATGTGAGTTTTCAGGTTGTTCGTCTTCATCCAACTCAATTGACTCAAGTTTGGTGCGCCCAATGACATGTTCCTGAGCATCTACCTTTAACTTTTTCCATTTATCTAAGTTATGTGCATAACGCTGTGCAAAGACAAAAGAACCATCAGCAAAAATACCCGCATCTTCTGCTAATAATGCTGTTTCAGCACGGTCATCTGGAAATTGAGGGTTTTCAGTACCATCAATAAAACCAGTTAAGTCACGGCCATCGAAATTACGGAAGCAAACACGCTCATCTAAAACCTCAACTTTATCTTGAATGCCATCAAAGAAAGCTTGGCTTAAAGCAAAGCAAATATCTGTACGCTGTGCCGCAATGTGAATCAGCACATCTGCTGGCACTACAGGCATGTTAAATGAACCTTGAATTGGATCAAGTTGTTTAAAGCCTGCCGGAGCTTGACTGTAAAGTTGCGCCCAAAGTTCTGGTCCAAAAGCCACAGCCGTTTTAATCTGTGCATTAGGATGTTGGGTAATCAGACGATCACGAGTGTTAAATAAGTCTTCAAGTTGTTCTTTTAATTCGCTAATCGTTAAATCTTTTAAACGTAAAACAATAAAACGAGCATGATCTGAGGGTAATGGCAAAATTACAGATTGAGCAGACATTCATGGCTCCTAAAAATTATAATTTCTGAGTGGCTGTGTGTATTGTGCCTTAAGCAGCGCTGAGAGTGTAGCCTTCATTTGGCCTTTTAGCGTGCATTATTGTCATGAAAATAGAGTAAATGTCATATAATACAGACCCATTTCAAACTTGAGCTAATGATGTCCTATCAAATCTGGATTGCATATATGTTGGCATGTTGGGTGATTAGTGTTTCCCCAGGTGCAGGTGCAATTGCGTCTATGTCGAGTGGTTTGAATTATGGGTTTAAGCATGGGTATTGGAATGCAATCGGCCTGCAATTGGCACTTTTGGTTCAGATCGCCATTGTTGCAGCTGGGGCAGTGGTCTTATTTGCGACGACACCATGGGCTTTTCTGATCGTGAAATGGTTTGGTGTGGGCTATTTATTGTATTTGGCTTATTTACAGTGGACAGCGCCAACAGAGTCAATTGAAATCCAACAAGATTTGCCCAATAAATCACGTTCAAAATTAATTTTACATGGCTTTTTGGTCAATATGAGCAATCCTAAAGCGATTGTATTTTTGTTGGCAGTTTTGCCGCAGTTTTTAGATTTATCCAAACCCCAATGGATTCAATATGTCATCATGGCTGCAACAATGATTAGCATCGATTTGATTGTCATGGCGGGGTATACCGGTCTCGCTGCAAAAGTGCTGCGGTTATTAAAATCACCCAAACAACAAAAATATTTGAATCGAGCTTTTGCGGTATTATTTGCTTGTGCGGCGAGCTTATTGAGTTTGGTGCATCAATAAATCCAGTTAGATGATTCTGAGTATCGTATTTGACGTGCAAAAAAAGCCATGCAACTGCATGGCTTTTTTTTGATATGTCGCGAATTGAACAATGAACGTTGCTACTTAAGCCACTTTCTTAAATTTTTGCATAATAAAAATTAGGGCAAAGAGCAGCGCCATAGTTAATACAATGGTCAGTCCTGTAGAGGTGTTTAAACCAGCACTTGACCATAAACCTACAGTTACACCGACTTGGGCAATGATGAAAGACCACAGTACCATTTGCTTCGGGGAATTTGCCAATAAACGAGCGGTTAATGCAGGAATCACTAACAATGCACCCATCAGCAATGAGCCGACAGCACGTAAAGCCAATACAGTAAATAATGCCAGTAATAACATAAAAATCAGACGTTGCCATTTAGCGCTGACACCTTCACTGACCGCAATATCGGGGTCAATGGCAATCTGAATCTGAGATTGCCAACTTTTATACAGCACGGTCAGTGCCACAATGATCACCACTGCAAAGACAGGCAAATCTGACCAAGAAATGGTGAGTAAATCACCAAATAAATAGCTGAGTAATTCAGGTCTTAAGCTTGGCAAATGTTGTATGAAGAGTAAGCCTGAGCACAGGAGTGTAGCCGAACAAAGCGCGAGCAAGGCGTCATTGGGCAAGCGTGGATCGTGTAACACCCATAAGATTGCAACCAATAAGAGCGCAATCAATGTAACGCCCGTCCAAAGCGGTAGACTCATTGCACCGGCAATGGCGACACCGAGTAAGGTGCCATGTGCCATGGTGTCCGCAAAAAATGACATGCGACGCCATAACATTAAACAGCCAAGCGGTGCAGTCAGGAACACCAGCAAAGTGCCCATGATCCATGCTGGCAAAAGGAGTTGTAGCCATTCCATCATGGATTATGCTTCCGGTTCAGGGTGAATATGAGGACGAGAGTCATGTTGGCAAGGCGTTGCACTATCGCCATGCGCACAGTGATCATGATGGTGTTGATAGAACACACGGTTTGTCCCAAAGATCGCTTGATATTCAGGATGTTGCTGCACATTTTCAGGCAAGCCACTACAGCAAATATGCTTATTGAGGCAAACCACACGATGTGTTCCTTGCATGACCCACTGTAAATCATGAGAGACCATCAAAACTGCACAGCCATATTTTTCTGGCAGGCTACGCACGTAGTCATACAGTTCCGCTTCAGACTGGATATCTAGACCTTGCATAGGTTCATCCAGAACCAATACATTCGGTTGACGCAATAAAGCCCGTGCAATCAATACACGTTGACGTTCGCCGCCCGATAGTTGCTGAACTTTAGATTGTTGTAACTTGGCAATGCCTGTATCACGAATAATTTCTTGCTTAATGCTGGCATCACATTTTTCTAATGCCAATAAATCACACACACGTAGCGGTAAGCTGTGTGATGGATTAAATTTTTGTGGCACATATGAGAATTTTAATTTTTGTATGCTGATCACTTTACCAGATACAGGTTTTACAATACCCAATAACACTTTGATGAGCGTGGATTTGCCTGCACCGTTAGGACCAATCAAGGTGACAATTTCTTTTTCGTGTAAGGCGAAATCTACATTTTTTAAAATGTCACGTTCATCGATTCGGACATGAACATGCTCTAAAGCCACAATGGGCTTCATATTTAGTGTTTGCTGCGGCACTGCTGACAGATCCCTGAAATTTCAATAATACTGTGATGTGCAGTAAAGCCATCGGATGCAGACAATTCATCGAGTTGCGCCATCAAGCCTTGAGCAGATGCTTCTTTGACTATTTTACAATCGGTGCAAATCAGGAATGCGGCTTGATGTCCTTCGCGCGGATGACAACACGGGATGTAAGCATTAATCGACGTTAGACGGTGAATCAAACCTTTTTCAAGCAGAAAATCCAGCGTACGGTATACCGTCGGTGGCGCTGCAGGTCGGTCAGACTCACTTTTGATTTTAGCCAAAAGGTCATAAGCACCCATTGGTCCCGTTGCGTTCAAGATCAGTTCCAATACTTCTTTACGCAAGGGCGTAAGTCGAGCACCCGTCGCGCTACAGAGACTCTCAGCTTCAGCAAGGCGCTGTTCGACATTATGATGATCGTGTACACCATGCAAAGCATTATGATGTTCGTGTGAACATGCGCTCATAGCCAACCTCGAGTACGAAACTGTATAAAGAAAAAGACTTTAAATCTTAACATGAAGCGTAAGGACTTACGAACAGACGTAGGTTTTTTTACGATTTTGTTATATTATAACACTATTCATTTTATGGTGCTCTCTCCCCATGTCCCGTGTAATTCTTTTTTGTAGTTTGGCTTTATTCAGTGTGATGAGCTGGGCGCAAGGTCTCGTTGTTTCTACACAACCGATTTATCTAATCGCAAAGGATGTACTCAAGGGTGTAGAGCAACCGAAATTACTGCTTGACCATCAATCTGGACATGATGTGAGCTTGACGCCTGCACACCGTAAAACCGTGCAAGATGCCAATCTCGTTTTATGGTTAGGTCACGCGCACGAAGCACCATTGGCAAAAATGTTGGGTGAAAGTGGCAAAAGTATCGCTATTTTAGACTCAGGTATTATCAGTGCTTTGCCATTACGTGATGTCCGTGGCAATGCATTAAAAGGCACAATCGATACGCATGTCTGGCTTGAACCAAACAATGCAGTTCGAATCGGCTTTTTTATAGCCGCGTTACGTTCACAACAGTTTCCAGAACATCGTGAAAAATATTGGGCCAATGCACGTGCATTTGCGCAGAAACTCTTGGTTACTGCACAAAAAACCGATGTGTCGAGCCGTGCTCAACCTTACTGGTCTTACCACGATGCCTATCAATATCTTGAGCGCTCACTGAATTTGAAATTTACCGGTGCGTTGACAGATGATCCACATGTCGCACCGACATTGGCACAAATCAAGTACCTGAAAGACCATCGCGCGCAGCCAAAAGTATGCTTACTTGCAGAAGCACATGCCAGTCAAAATCAGTATCAAAAGCTCGGTGGTATCGTCTTTCAGCCAGTTGACGAAACGATGAGTGGGGCAGGGGATTTTGTAACAGCATGGAAGATGTTGGCTGATGAAACCCTTAAATGCACACTAAATGCACGAAAGTAAAGTAAAAAATAAACAACTATTGATTAGTTTGAAAGCAGTTTGCCAATTTAAAAAAACACGACTAAGGTCGGGAAAAGATTGCAAGTTAAGGGGTGTAACTCTATAATGCCTGCGATTAAAAATAATCATCAGTTAAACTTGTCAAGCAGAATTGCTGTGAGTGAACAAAAATGAGTCGAACTAGTCGCATGATTGATCGACGATTAGCGAAAGCTTTAGTCATCTTACAAGCAGTAATGATTCCTGTTTCAGCCCTGATTGGTTGGGTCCTTAAAGACACAATCACAGCATATAGTGCAGCTTTGGGTGCGTTGGTATGTTGGCTAGCAAGTAGCTACTTTTCATGGCAGTCGTTTCGTGCGGCTGGTGCCCGTGCCTCTAAACAGGTGCTGTCAAACATGTATCGTGGCTTAATGGGCAAGTTTGCAATCGTGATTGTTGGATTCATTTTGATTTTGATCAATGTCAAGCCGTTGTCAGCGGTGGCATTGTTTTGTGGTTTTATGCTCGTACAAAGTATGTCGTGGGTCGCTCCTTTTTGGGCAACACGCTTAAAAAAACGAGTGTAAACACAACAAAAAATTGAAAAGTTTTTTGGAGAGTAACGAGATATCAGGCAGCACGCGATATTCGTTTTCTCTATTAGTTTTGACATTGACCAGGTGTGATTTATGGCTGCTGAAGAACATGCCCTTACTTCGACCGAGTACATTCAGCATCACTTGACTAACTTGACCTATGGCAAAATGCCAGATGGTACTTGGAAGTTAGCTGAGACTGCTAAAGAAGCTCAAGAGATGGGGTTCACTGCTATTCACTTGGATTCAATGGGTTGGTCTATTGGCCTTGGTATAGTTTTCTGTTTGTTGTTCTGGGTTGTAGCGAAAGCTGCAAACTCTGGTGTTCCGACCAAGTTCCAGTCTGCAATCGAAATGATTATCGAGTTCGTTGACTCAAGTGTCCGTGACACTTTCCATGGCAAATCGCGCTTAATCGCGCCGTTAGCGTTGACCATCTTCGTGTGGATTTTCCTCATGAACTTGATGGACTTGATCCCTGTTGACTGGATTCCTTATACAGCTCAATTGATCGGTGCTAACGTGTTTGGTATGGATCCTCACCACGTTTACTTCAAAATCGTTCCATCTACTGATCCTAACATTACCCTTGGTATGGCATTGTCAGTATTTGCGTTAACTATTTTCTATAGTATCCGTGAGAAAGGTCTTGTCGGATTCGGTGCAGAATTTGCACTTAACCCATTTAACCCAAGTAACCCAGTTTTAAAAGCATTACTTATTCCAGTAAACATTATTCTTGAATTAGTAACTTTTATTGCACGTCCAATCTCATTGGCTCTTCGACTGTTCGGTAACATGTATGCGGGTGAGTTGATCTTCATCTTGATCGCATTACTACCGTTCTGGATCCAGTGGGCGTTGTCTGTGCCTTGGGCGATCTTCCATATTCTTGTTATTACGTTACAAGCATTCATTTTCATGATGTTGACTATCGTATATATGAGTATGGCTAGCGAAAAGCATTAATGGTATTGCTCAACTGTCAAAGGGTGGTTGGGCACACAATTTTTTAACTTAATTTGGTATAAACCTAACCTCTGAGGAATTATCATGGAACTCACTTTAGGTCTAGTTGCAATTGCATCTGCTATCTTGATCGCTTTTGGTGCTTTAGGTACTGCGATTGGTTTTGGTCTTCTAGGCGGCCGTTTCTTAGAAGCTGTTGCTCGTCAACCAGAATTGGCTCCACAACTTCAAACTCGTATGTTCTTAATCGCAGGTCTTCTTGATGCTGTGCCTATGATCGGTGTTGGTATTGGCTTGTTCTTCATCTTCGCTAATCCATTTGTAGGTTAATCAGCTTAATTCCTAAATTAAACTATTGAGGAATAGCAATGAATATCAACCTCACATTGATTGGCCAAGCGATTGCATTTGCGATTTTTGTCGCATTCTGCATGAAGTTTGTATGGCCACCACTAATCAATGCGATTAGTGAGCGTCAGCGTAAAATCGCTGATGGCTTAAACGCTGCTGAAAAAGCAAAAGCTGACCTTGCGGATGCGCAAGCACAAGTGAAAGCTGAATTAGACGCGGCTAAAGCACAAGCGGCTCAATTGATCGAACAAGCGAACCGTCGTGGTGCGCAATTGGTAGAAGAAGCGCGTACTCAAGCTGCGGCTGAAGGTGAGCGTATTCGTCAACAAGCTAAAGAAGCTGTTGATACTGAAATCAATGCTGCTCGCGAAGAATTACGTCAACAAGTTGCTGCTCTTGCAGTTACTGGCGCAGAAAAAATTCTGAACCAGCAAGTTGACGCAGAAGCTCACAATGCCATGCTGACTCAGCTGGCTGCTAAACTTTAAGAGAGGCGGATTATGGCTGAACTCTTGACGTTGGCACGCCCATACGCTAAAGCAGCATTTGCTTACGCTTCTGAGCAAAATGCAACTGACGCTTGGTCAAATGCATTGAACTTGCTCAGTGCTGCGGTGCAAGACGAAGCATTTTCAGCTTATCTAAATCGCCCTGAGCTTACTCCTGCTGAGCAGGTAAGTGTTTTCGCAAAAGTTTTAGGTGAAGACCAGACTGCAGCAGTGTCAAACTTTTTGACATTGCTTGCCGATAATGACCGTCTGGCACTTCTTCCTGAAATTTCAGAAGAATACGAACAGCTCAAATCACAGAATAACAATACTGTGGATGTAGTGATTGAATCTGCATTCCCATTGACTTCTGTACAAGAACAATTACTTGCGCATGCATTAGAGAAAAAATTCGAAGCTGCCGTAAATGTTTCTGTAGAAGTTAACCCAGCGTTAATCGCGGGTGTAGTTATTCGTGCAGGCGACCAAGTGATAGATGATTCTGCGCTTAACAAGCTTGAAAAAATGCGGACTCGTCTTCTTGCTTAACAGCTCGAAGACTGAACTTTAAAAAGATTGAGGTATAGCGCAATGCAACAACTGAATCCATCCGAGATCAGTGCGCTCATTAAACAGCGTATCGGCGATCTGGACACCAGCGCGACCGCTAAGAACGAAGGGACCATTGTTATGGTTTCCGACGGTATTGTGCGCATTCACGGCCTTGCTGATGCAATGTACGGTGAAATGATCGAATTCGACGGCGGCTTATTTGGTATGGCACTGAACCTAGAACAGGATTCAGTGGGTGCCGTTGTCTTAGGTAACTACTTAAGCCTTCAAGAAGGTCAAAAAGCTCGTTGCACAGGTCGTGTATTAGAAGTTCCGGTTGGTCCAGAACTTTTAGGCCGTGTAGTAGATGCTTTGGGTAACCCAATTGATGGTAAAGGCCCTATTGACGCAAAACTTACTGATGCTGTTGAAAAAGTAGCACCAGGCGTAATTTGGCGTCAATCAGTGGATCAACCTGTACAAACTGGTTATAAATCAGTAGATACAATGATCCCTGTTGGTCGTGGTCAACGTGAGTTGATCATCGGTGACCGTCAAACTGGTAAAACAGCTATGGCGATCGATGCGATCATCGCTCAGAAAAATTCTGGCATTAAATGTGTATACGTAGCAATTGGTCAAAAACAATCGACTATCGCTAACGTTGTGCGCAAGCTAGAAGAAACTGGTGCTATGGCGTACACAACTGTTGTAGCAGCTGCTGCAGCTGATCCTGCAGCGATGCAGTATCTTGCTCCGTATGCTGGTTGTACAATGGGTGAGTACTTCCGTGACCGCGGTGAAGACGCGCTTATCATTTATGATGACTTGTCTAAACAAGCTGTTGCTTACCGTCAAATTTCATTGCTTCTACGTCGTCCACCAGGTCGTGAAGCATATCCTGGTGACGTATTCTATCTACACTCACGTTTACTTGAACGTGCTTCACGTGTATCTGCTGACTACGTTGAGAAATTCACTAACGGTGAAGTTAAAGGCCAAACTGGTTCATTAACTGCATTACCGATTATTGAAACTCAAGCCGGTGACGTATCTGCATTCGTACCTACAAACGTAATTTCGATTACTGACGGTCAGATCTTCTTAGAAACATCATTATTCAACGCAGGTATTCGTCCTGCTGTGAACGCGGGTATCTCTGTATCACGTGTTGGTGGTTCTGCTCAAACTAAGATCATCAAAAAATTGTCAGGTGGTATCCGTACCGCTCTTGCGCAATACCGTGAATTAGCTGCGTTTGCTCAGTTCGCTTCTGACCTTGACGAAGCAACTCGTAAACAGCTTGAACATGGTCAACGTGTAACTGAGCTTATGAAGCAAAAACAATATGCTCCATACTCAATTGCTGACCAAGCTGTTTCAATTTATGCATCTAACGAAGGCTACATGGCTGACGTAGAAGTGAAGAAAATCGTTGCATTTGATGCTGCGTTGATCTCTTACTTCCGTTCAGAAAATGCTGCGTTAATGCAAAAAATTGACGAGACTGGTGCTTACGATAAAGAAATCGAAGCAGCAATCAAAGCAGGTATTGAAAGCTTTAAAGCGACTCAAACTTACTAAGATTCAACTGTGTTGAATCTGGTTTTGGTTTGGTTCACGGATCAACCTTCGGAAGCTCGAAAGGGCTTTCGAATACTAGGTTAAGCGTATGGCAAATTTAAAAGAAATTCGCGCCAAAGTAGCTAGTATCAAAAGCACGCAGAAAATTACTCGCGCGATGCAGATGGTAGCAGCTTCTAAGATGCGTCGTGCGCAAGAGCGCATGGCTCAAGGCCGTCCGTATGCCGAAAATATGCACCGTGTAATTGCTCATTTGGTACAAGCGAACCCTGAATACAAACACCGTTATATGGTTGAACGTCCTGTAAAGCGCGTTGGCTATATCATTGTTTCTTCAGATCGTGGCCTTGCTGGTGGTTTGAACATTAACTTGTTCAAAAAAGTGGTAAAACACGTACAACAGCAACAAGAGCAGTCAATTGAAGTTCAATTTGCTTTAATTGGTCAAAAAGCGGTTTCGTTTTTTAAAAACTACGGCGGTAAAGTTCTTGGTGCAACTACAAACGTAGGTGATGCTCCGAGTCTTGAACAGTTAACTGGTTCTGTACAGGTGATGTTAGACGCGTTTGATAAAGGCGAGTTAGATCGTATTTATCTAGTGTCAAACGGCTTTGTCAACGCCATGACTCAAAACCAAAAAATCGAACAGCTTGTTCCTTTAGCAGCTGCTGAGGAAAGCGAAGGTCTAAACCGTCAATACGGTTGGGACTATATCTATGAACCAGAAGCTGAAGAGCTTTTAAATGGTTTATTGGTTCGTTACATTGAGTCTATGGTTTATCAAGGTGTGATTGAAAACATCGCATGTGAACAGTCTGCTCGTATGGTTGCAATGAAAGCTGCAACTGATAACGCGGGTGAATTGATCAAGAGCCTACAACTTATTTATAACAAGCTGCGTCAAGCCGCGATTACTCAGGAAATCTCTGAGATCGTTGGTGGTGCCGCTGCCGTTTAACATTATTAGTTTGAATTGAGGAGACAGCAATGAGTAGCGGTCGTATCATTCAGATCATCGGCGCGGTTATCGACGTCGAGTTTGAACGTAACAGCGTTCCTAAGATCTATGACGCTCTCCATGTTGATGGTACTGAAACTACATTAGAAGTTCAGCAGCAACTTGGTGATGGCGTAGTTCGTACTATTGCAATGGGTTCTACTGAAGGCCTTAAGCGTGGTCTTACTGTAACTAACACTGGCGCGCCTATCTCTGTACCTGTAGGTACTGCATGTTTAGGTCGTATCATGGACGTTCTTGGTCGCCCTATCGACGAAGCTGGTCCTGTTGGTACTGAAGCTCGTTTACCAATTCACCGTCAAGCGCCTTCTTATGCAGAACAAGCGGCTTCTACTGACCTTTTAGAAACTGGTATTAAAGTAATTGACTTACTTTGCCCGTTCGCTAAAGGTGGTAAAGTTGGTCTGTTCGGTGGTGCCGGTGTTGGTAAAACTGTAAACATGATGGAGTTGATCAACAACATCGCGAAAGCTCACTCAGGTTTATCTGTGTTTGCTGGTGTTGGTGAACGTACTCGTGAAGGTAACGACTTCTATCACGAAATGAAAGACTCTAACGTTCTAGACAAAGTAGCAATGGTCTACGGTCAGATGAACGAGCCACCAGGTAACCGTTTACGCGTAGCGTTGACTGGTTTGACTATGGCTGAGTACTTCCGTGATGAAAAAGACGAAAACGGTAAAGGCCGTGACGTTCTATTGTTCGTCGACAACATCTATCGTTATACACTAGCGGGTACTGAAGTATCAGCACTTCTAGGTCGTATGCCATCTGCAGTAGGTTACCAACCGACTCTTGCAGAAGAGATGGGTGTTCTTCAAGAACGTATTACGTCTACTAAGTCAGGTTCTATTACGTCAATCCAAGCGGTATACGTACCTGCCGATGACTTAACAGATCCATCGCCTGCGACTACCTTCGCTCACTTGGACGCGACTGTTGTATTGAGCCGTGACATCGCATCTTCTGGTATTTACCCAGCGATCGATCCACTTGACTCTACTTCACGTCAGTTAGATCCACTTGTAGTGGGTACTGAGCATTACGAAATCGCTCGTTCAGTTCAAAACGTTCTTCAACGTTACAAAGAATTGAAAGACATTATCGCAATTCTTGGTATGGACGAATTGGCAGAAGAAGACAAACTTACTGTATACCGTGCACGTAAGATCCAACGTTTCTTCTCTCAACCGTTCCACGTAGCTGAAGTGTTTACTGGTGCTCCTGGTAAACTTGTACCGCTTAAAGAAACAATTCGTGGCTTTAAAGGTCTTCTAGCTGGTGAATACGACCACATTCCAGAACAAGCGTTCTACATGGTTGGTGGTATTGACGAAGTTATTGCTAAAGCTGAGAAACTTTAATTAGTTACCTAATTTAGGAGATTCTCATGTCAACTATGCAATGTGACGTTGTAAGTGTTAAAGAGTCTTTGTACTCTGGCACTGTAACTATGCTAATTGCTAAAGGTGCTGGTGGTGAGTTGGGTATTATGCCTGGCCATGCGCCACTAGTAACTTTGCTCAAGCCGGGCGCAATCCGCGTTCTGCTTGAAAATGGTACAGAAGAATTAATCTATGTATCAGGTGGTGTACTAGAAGTTCAACCGCACGTTGTTACTGTACTTGCAGATACTGCAGTACGTGCTGACAACCTTGATGAAGCAGCAATTATTGAAGCTCGTAAACAAGCTGAACAATTGTTAGCAAATCAAAAGAGCGACTTGGACTCAGCTGCTGCTTTGGCTGCTCTTGCAGAAACTGCTGCTCAGTTGGAAACCATCCGCAAAATCAAAAACCGCGCTCAATAAGACGCAGTTTGAGATTGAAAGAGCCACCCGAAAGGGTGGTTTTTTTATGGCTGAATAATAAATAAATTTGATTATATTTTGATTAATTGTTATTTTTCATATGCTTAAAAATATATCAATGGAATTAATGATGTCTAATAAAATCTTTTTCACATTACTATTATCTTTGGGATTTGTTGGGTGTGCATCCGTACCTAAAGCAGATCAAAATGCTTCAGCAGCAGTAAAACAACTAAATGCCCCACAAGAAGGCAATGCAGGAATTTATGTATATCGCTCAGCTTCTGTGAAAGGCGCTGCCTTAAAGAAAGATGTATGGGTAGATGGGGAATGTTTAGGTGAAACCTCTCGTGGAGTATTTTTTTATAAAGAAGTAGTGGGTAATCAAAAACATACAATTTCGACTGAATCAGAATTTTCACCTAACCATTTGGATATTGAAACTGAAGCAGGTAAACAATATTTTGTTCAGCAATTTATTAAAATGGGCGCATTTGTAGGTGGGGCAAATTTAAAACTGGTTGATGAGCAAACAGGAAAAAAGGCCGTTAGCGAATATGCATTTGCACAAGGCGGTAATTGCAGCAAAGCCACCATCGCATTGAAATAAAAGTTCATATGTAGATAAAAAACTACTCGAAAGGGTGGTTTTTTTTACCCTAAATTATTTGAAATTGATCAATCTAAAGTTGAATATATTTTATTCAATACAAACTTTATAGTGATTAAATTCAATCAGCTAGCATTGCACCATGAACCTTATTGCCTATGAGCCGCATTTTTGGGAATTTTATCAAGACTTTGATCAATATTACTTGAGCATTGCAGTTGATCTTAGTTCTGTCGTGTCATGTTGGGATGTTGAACTCACCCATGAAGAAGTCCAGCAATATGAACACCGTGGGCGCGTGAGTATTCAAGAACTGGCAAAATCGATGGTCGCTGCTGTCTATAAAGGTGATTTTGCTTCATTAGAAAGTCGTTTAGTGAAACCATATGAACGTCAGGCCATGCAATCGGCTTTTAAAAAATGGCAAGATAGCCAAAAAGCAGGTTAATGGTTGTTATTCATGCATGGGTAAAATTGAAAACTCGCCGTGACTGATAATTTTAATTTTAAAAATTTGATCAAAGCCTTCATCCTGTGATGGAACTTGAAGCTTGCGATAAGTAGCACGCACGCCAACTTCTGGAATATGGGCTTTGCCTTCACGAAAACTGTTGCGCTTTAAGGTACTGTCCAAATCTGTTTCAAAATAATAAGCAATCACCTCAAAACCTGCATCAACTGCGCGTTGGATATAGCGAGCACGAGCTTCCCGATCTGGGTTGGTATTATCAATCACCATTTTGGTTTTGGATGCCAAACCAGCTTCAAAGATCATATTTTCCCGATGTCGAGTTTTCAACATATCCAAATTAATACGTAAATGGCTATGATATAAATTCAACATGTAAAAGGTGGATTTGCCAGAGGCTTGAACGCCTGTAAAAATAATCAGCTGCATGGTGTCTGCAATGAAAGCATGGAATGAATAATAGAGTATTAAATCAGCAACGCAGTTTTGCTACAATCGCTGCAAAATAAATAAGAACAAGTTACAAAGGTCTGTATGCTCAAATTTTTTACCAGTTTATCGCTGTGTCTTTGTTATGGTTTGCTCGTTGCATGCCAAAGCCAATACGTCACGACACCCAATCTTCCCACTGAAGCTGCACTTGTCGCTGAATCGGTTGATAATGGCATCAGTACGGAGCTTGAGATCCCATATTTGACTGCCTTTCGAAATCTGCGACAAGCCTATAATCACTGTGTTGCGTTTACCGCAAACAATCGCTACGTCTATACCGATAATCGTTTAGAAGAGCATTTGGAGCAGGGGACATTGATGGCACGGACTGAACATGGGGCGTATTTGCATAAAATGTTGGTCGAAAGTTTAGATCCACAGACGACACGTATTACCTTATTTTTGCCGAAGCAATATACTTTTGCCCAAGCACGCTTTAAACAAGATGTTCAGCGCGCACTTGGACAAGATAAAAACTGTAATACCTTTGAATTTGCTCAATCCAACTAATTGAACTTTAAGACGCTTGTGAGTTTTCCTGCTCTGGGTGCTCTACACGTTTACCGCCTTCATAACTGGCAAATCGAGCTTGATCACGTTTGAAGACCGGTGCTGGTGTTGGCCAAGGCCAAACGCCAAAATGGGTCTCACGATAGCGTTTAAACGCGGCATCGAGTTCTTGAGTGGTATTGAGCACAAATGGACCGCGCATCGCCACGGGTTCATTAATCGGTTCACCTTCTAACCACAGAATCCGTGCTTCTAATCCGCCTGCTTTGAGATGGACGTCGGCATCTGATTGGAGTTCAACCAAATGCTTCATCTGAATGGTTTGACCTTCTATTTCTAATGTATTGCCCTGATAAAAATAAGCAAAACGGTTTGAGCTACTTGTTGTTGCGGGAATCACCAACTCTGCGCCTGCTTGCATGGTGATTAAATAAATATTGACCTTATTTTCTGCGGCAGCCGCCCATGAGTGTGGCGGTCGGGAAATGGCATCCGTGGATTTGAACTGCCCTGAAATCACACGAATATCCGATTTTTTTCCTTCACTATCGGTTTCAAAGACGTGAGGAATCTCTTCACGCCAAAACATTTTATAGTCGGCATCATGGGTTTTCTGTTCAGCTGATGAATTAAACCAAATTTGGAAAAGTTCAAAAGGATTGGCTTTATCTTCATGCAGTAGGGGGAACATTTCACAGTGTTCAACGCCATTGCCTGTAGACAGCCATTGCACATCGCCAGCAGCATAGCGTCCGCCATTGCCTAATGAATCGAAATGATCGACATAGCCTTGTTCAACCAAGGTAATGGTTTCAAAGCCAGTGTGTGGATGCTCCGGAAAACCTGGAACCACATCGCCATAGTACATATTGAATTCATCTTTTTCTGCGGTTGTTTTTGGCCCCATGTCTGCATTCGCAGCAGGAAAATGATCAACATGATGAGCAGTAAATAAGAAAGGATCTTTTAAATCTAAACGAAAGGTAATGGGTGTAATGTTATAAATCACAGCGTTTGACATAACTGTTCCATCATTAGCTTTATTATTAAGCATTAATCTAAAAGGAAAAACAGTCGTGTTCTATAGCGGAACTGTAAGAAAAAAAGCGTTAGCTCAAGGTCTAACGCTTTTTTGATTTACAACAGGTAGAATGCAATGGA
Source organism: Acinetobacter sp. YH12069 (assembly GCF_013419675.1). Classification (NCBI taxonomy): domain Bacteria; kingdom Pseudomonadati; phylum Pseudomonadota; class Gammaproteobacteria; order Moraxellales; family Moraxellaceae; genus Acinetobacter; species Acinetobacter sp. YH12069. The sequence goes on from NZ_VOZS01000012.1 coordinate 128,469, forward strand.
AATACTAAATTTCGCTACTTATTCAGTTTTAGTGGGTGCATTAGATGAGCTTTTAGCTGCTTGGTCTTGGATCAACATACCTGCCAATTTCAGCATTTCCGCTTGAATATTTCCCATTTGATTTTGGATTTTCTGAAAATCAACTTTGCTTAAATCGACTTGTCCATTGAGAAAAGGTGAGACCAACACTTGCTGATTCGCTGCCTGTAAATTGCTACGAATATCATTAATTTCAGTGCTTTTTAGATTTAAATCATTCAATGCTTGATTGAAACCTTTGAGCTGCTGTTGCAGCTGGGTTGCCGCTTTTTGCAATTGGAGATGATCTTGGTTGCTGACTGCTGCTTCTAAATCGACCTGCGTTTGTTTGAGTTGTTCAACATAAGTGCCCGCTTTAAGTTGCATATCCGCAACATCGCGAACGATATAAAACATATTGCCACTTTTTAATTGGCTTTGATCGGTCGCCTGACTTTGTGTCGCGGATTGATTTTCACTTGTTGGTGCAGTTGCAGGATGATCATTTTCTACAGCGATTTCTTGTTCCTGTTGCGGTGCTGTGGCAGGTTCACAGCCAATCAGCACCAAAACACCACTAAAAATGGCAAAAGGGAGAAGGGCATTCTGCACAAGCTTTTTCATTCAATCATCACTATGTGTTAAGTCTATGCTTTGAATATAGGGGCAGAATGTGGATAAAAAATAGATTGTTGCAAAGCAATAACAAAATAATCGCTTGAACAAAAAAAAGAGGGCATTTGCCCTCTTTTGATGTTTTGGTGGGTTTAACCCGCAATGATTTTAATCATGGCGTGGCTGACAGCATTCATTAAAATGTAGTCACTATTCACTTTAATCCATTGTTGGTTTTTGCCTGATTTAGACAATTTTTTATATTTGTTGTGGTCACCTTTGTAGCGATGACCACGGTATTCAGAAGATACTTTTCGTCCAGAACGCCAGGTATGTGATGGATTTACCGCTTTTTTCTTGTTCTGGCTTTGGTTTTTACCCCGTGTGTATTGTTTAGTGTGCTGTTGGGTTTTCGCCTTTTGAGTATTTTGCCGTGCATCTATTGTTAGCGCAGATACACGTGCTGTCAAAAAATAGATAAAACGATAGCTTTCATTAATGTATTTTAAGTTCACCTGTTTACTGCTGGATGTGAATTGATAAGACTCATCATAATGAGTATTTACAGGGAAGCTTTGAACAATGTGTATATGAAATATTAAAACACTGGGTAAAGTGTGTAAATTATCAATATGTGATAATTATTAAATATTATTGTGATAATTTAAAATGATCAATCTCAGTTAAAATCATAATAATCTTAACTGAGATATTGAGATATTGAGATATTGAGATATTGAGATATTGAGATATTGAGATATTGTCGAATTATTTGGCTAACTCGGCGTTAATGGCATCGACAATACGTGCATCATCTGCCTTGATGTCAGGCGCAAATCGAGCCACAACTTCGCCTTGTTTATTCACGAGGAATTTTTCAAAATTCCATAAAACTTCAGGCTTAGGATTTGGAGTTAAACCGTATTCAACTAAATCATCCCACCATGGGCCTTCACCAATGCGTTCAGGGATGGCTTGGGTTAAGGTTTGATAAAGTGGGTGTTTATCCGCGCCTGCCACAGAAATTTTTGCAAAAAGTGGGAAATCAACCTTGTAGTTGATTGAGCAAAATTCTTGAATTTCAGCTTCAGAACCAGGTTCTTGTTCTAAAAAGTTATTGGCAGGAAAACCTAAGACTTCAAAACCTTGTGATTTCTTCTCTGTATAGAGTTTTTCTAGGCCTTCATATTGCGGTGTTAGCCCACATTTAGAGGCCACATTGACCAATAATAAAACCTTGCCTTGGTATTGATTGAGTGTGGTGTCATCACCTTGGATGGTTTTTACCGGGATATCGTAAACTGAAGCTGACATATTCGTTCCTAATTGAAGTTGTGCCTTTCATCCTTGTTTTAAAGGGAAATCTGGTGAACAGCAAGCTTTTATCGATAGGCTTTTCGCATAATTTTTGTAGTAGTTTGCAGAATTCGAGCTGAGGCTTGCTTGAGTGCTTGGCATTTAACTAGTGGCACGGTGTTGGTTTGGGGTTTTTCCTGTATAGCGTTTAAAAAACTCAATAAAGCTTGAGCTGTGTTGATAGCCCAATTCATAGCTGAGAGCTTTAATAGACTGACCAGCACGGAGTTGTTGAATGGCATAAATAATTTTTGCACGGTTTCGCCATTCAGAAAGGCTCATTTGCAGTTCGTTCTGACTCAGCCGCAGTAACTGACGCCCACTCAAACCGACATTGGATAAGCATTGTTGTAGGCTCAAACTAAAATGATCTACATCTGCAAGCTGCGCCAAGATCGGCTTTAACACCGCATCATGGCTTTGCGGTAAATAATGTTGATGTTTGGGTGCAGTTTTTAACTGGTCGAATAAGACCTGTAGTAGGTGTCGATAGGGTGGTGTGGTATGTTGCTCTGTAGGAAAGGCCAAAATTTCTTGCACCAACAAACGAAAGAAAGGCTGGATGCTAAATACTTCCGTCTGCTTGGGGAAATTTATGCAGAGATCAGGTGCCAGTCGGATTGCCACATAATGAATAGGTTGCTCATCAATCGCGACTGAGCAATGTTCTGTATGTGGGGGAATCCACACCCCATAACTGGCAGGTGAGAGATGGTGTTGCCCTTGTATCTCATATTCGAAAATACCATCGAGACAAAAATTAAAATCACCCCAAAGACAACTGTGCGGATAGACCGTATCTAATGTGGTGTAGTGCGCTTCAAAAAGCTCGATTTGTTGTTCAATCGGTGCTGATGTCATATATGCCTAGGTGTCGATGTCTGAACTACAATATAAATGTCTGAAATCATGTATTTCAATTAAAACAGACATCACTCAAAATACCTAGACCAATCTTTGCACGATATATTGAGGAGTCAGACATGTTGCTTCAAGCGCGTTGGGCGAAATTTGCAATTTGTTTGCCTCTGATCGCAGTATTTATATGGTCGTTAAATATTACCGTCACCCGCTATGTAACTGATTATATTTCACCAGTCAGTATCAGTTTTTATCGATGGTTTATTGCATTTTTGATCCTAACCCCCTTTATGCTCAAAACCGTTTGGCAGCAAAGACAGCTTATCGGGCAGCATTGGCAGCAATTGGCTGTGCTGAGTGCTTTTGGCATGGTGTTATATCAAGGCTTGGGCTATACCGCTGCGCATTATACGACGGCGACCAATATGGGCATCATCAATGCCTTTATCCCTGTTTTTACGATTGCCGTTGCATTTTTCATACTGAAAGATGTGCCTAATCGCTATGCCATCTTGGGCTGTGCGATTTCATTTACGGGGCTATTGTTTGTCATTGCGCAAGGAGATTTCAGTCAATTACTGAATATGGGCGGACATTTCGGCGATATCCTCATGATCTTCGCAGTGTTCTTTTATGCCTTTTATGGGGTGTTTTTAAAAAAATGGCAATTGAAACTTCCGCTACTGTTGAGCTTATATGTACAAATTTTCTTTGCCGTTTTATATCACTTGCCATTCGTATTGTATTTAGGCATAGACGCGATTAATCCTGCCAATGCGCCAAGTGTATTTTATGCGGCAATTTTTCCATCACTGATTGCACCGTTGGTATGGATGTTGGCTGTACAACATCTCGGCCCGAATCGCACCAGTATTTTTATGAATTTGATGCCGGTATTTACCGCGATTATTGCCTATTTCTGGTTGGCTGAGCAGTGGATGATTTATCATACCGTCGGCACAGTGATGGCGATTACTGGGGTGATCTTGGCACAGCGTAAGTAAAGCTAGTAAAAAATTGAAAATTTATGAGAATTTTTGATTAAAAAATAAACAAACAAGCTTATTTTTTATAGAGCAAATCTTTTGAAAATGGTTTTTTGAGTGTAAAACTGAATTAAAAAAACAAATTCTCGTCTTAAAAATCAATCAAAAATAGATACATATTTTGACTAAGTGGTTATAAAATCACAAATAAAGTGCTTATCAGTAGTTTTATTTATATAAAAAATATATTTGTTAAATTTAAAAAAATATTACATAATACTTTCATCGTAAATGATGAAGTAATTCTTAATAATTACTTGATATTTACCCAGAGATTGCAAGACCCTCTGGATGTGATTTTATACACATCCTTTTTTATGCTCAGCCATCCCTATATGGCTGAGCTTTTTTTTGTTTGTATTTTCTAAAAGGCAGGTATAGACAGGCATCCGAGCTTATGCGCGGATGATTTCACCTGTTTCAGCATCAATAATTTTGCTTGGTTCTTGGCTTAGGCCGAGATCACCATTTAAGTAATTTAGTTCATTGGCAAAATACTGATTGGCTTCTTGTAGGGAACGTGCAGGGGTTAATCCTGCAGGATTGGCACTAGTAGACACAATAAAGCCATTAAAAGCTTGGCATAAAGCCACACATAAAGAGTGGGTAGTCACACGGACTGCGACTTTTGGATGATTGCCTTTAATCCATGTTGGAATATGGTCGCCAGCCGGTAATAACCATGTAGTTGCACGTTCATTGGGTTTACGGTTGGTCCATGTCGCAATGACTTGCTGACGCATATCTTCTGTTAAGCCTTGAAGCAGGTGTTCAACTTGAGCGACATTGGCAGCCAATAAAATCACGCCTTTTTCAATGGGACGTTGTTTTAAGCGCAAAATTTCGAGAAAGGCTTGCTCATTGTAGGGATCACAGCCCAATCCCCAAACAGCCTCTGTAGGATATGCGAGAACCTGACCTTTTTTAAGACAGGAAGCTGCTTCTGCAACAGAGGTGGTAATCATTTCTATAGACCTTATCTGATTCGACAAAGGACTATTGTGAACCTAATTTACCCATTCTACAACGTAAGTAGTGTCCGGCTTGTTGTGTGGCATAGCCCATTAACTCTAATTCCATCAGTTGACTGGTCAATGTCGCGGTATCAATTTTGAGTTGAATGGACAATTGATCAAGGCTTTGGCCGACCCAATCGAGTTGCCGATACAGCGCAATTAAATGTTCTGGGATGGGTTCGGGTGGTGGAGTGTCCGGTGTTGCTGTTTCGGGTGTCGCTATTTCGGTGGTTGTTAATGTTTCGGCAGCTTGTGATTGCCACTGTGTTGCCAATGCTAAGTCTTCAATGACCTGTTGTGGATGATCAATCAAAATTGCACCTTCGCGTATGAGTTGATGGCAACCTTGATGCGACTCACTATAAATATGGCCTGGGATGGCAAAAATAGATTTGCCTTGTTCGGCAGCGCGTTGAGCTGTGATCAGTGAACCACTTTTTAATGCCGCTTCCGCCACGATGACACCAAGGCTGAGCCCACTGACGATACGATTTCGATGTGGAAAATGGTGTTGCAGGGGTGGAGTGTGTGGAAGAAACTCACTGATTACGGTCCCACCATGTTGGATGATCTCTTGTCTTAAACGCTGATGTGCGGTCGGATAAGTTTGATCTAAACCTGTGCCCATCACGGCAATGGTTCTGTGGTGTTGTATGGCAGCGCGATGTGCCGCTTCATCAATTCCTTGTGCTAAACCGCTATTGATGTAGAACCCTTGCTCACTTAGATAATAAGCAAAATCATAAGCAATTTGCCGACCTTGGGGACTAGGTTTGCGGCTACCAACAATCGCAATTTGGGGTTGCATCAAGGCTTGGGCATTACCTTGCCCAAATAGAATGGGCGGCTTGTCGCTATAAGGTAAAAGCTGTTGAGGATAGTTCAGGTCTTCAGGAATCAGTACAAAGTCACTGTATTGTTGAATATCCTTGAGACATTTTTCAAAGCTAAGCTGTCCACTTGGACTATGAAATTCTTCAAAGCGCTGTAAATGATTTTTATGCAGTCCTAATTTTTGCCATGTGGTGATTTGATCAGGCTTAAGGGCGTGGTGTAGGGCAGGATAGTGCTGCTGAATTTTATAGAAACTACGAAGTGAGTGTTGCACCACAAACCACAGGCGAATGTAATCTAAATGCAAGTCAGTCAATGAGTTGAGCATAATGAGACCTTTGAATCTGTCTTCTTTTTATGGTTTAAAATGATCAGTGATATCGTTGTTGGATAATAAAAAATGAGGCTGAAATACAGCCTCATTTTTATGGATTTGGTCTTAGTCATCCATCAGTGGTGGCTGAATCGTTGCACCTACTTTGATTGGTAATTCGCTTTCAAGTACATAAGCATAGCTTAGGTTATCAAACGTTTTGAATACCATAATGTTACCAATACGTTGTCCTGGAAGTTGAACACGTTCTTTGGTTTTTGGATCAGTCACGATTTCACCTTTTTGGTTCACGCTAAAGACTTGACCAGATTGAACGCCTTGCAAGCTACCACGGTCGATCGTCACAACACTGTGAACCGCTGCAGTACCAATCGAGCCCATGACACGAACTACACTACCGCCAGCAGTGACATTTTCTGCATTGGTTGGATAGAACAGTGTTGGCAGCATTGGGTCATATTCAGGAAGAACACGATCGCCACGACGAACTTCGGCATTATAAGTGTCGGTCAGTTCTAAAGTGGTAATGTCATTTTCACCACGAACGGCAACACCTGAAGCGACTTGAGTCAGTTCTAAACCTGCGTTGTATTTTTTGCCGTTTGCATCGGTAAAGATGTACGGTTCGCCTTCACGGTAAACAGCATATCGTTGACCGACTTGCATGCCTTGGCCGCGTGCATAAACTGTTTGGCCTTTGGCTGCCAATACACGTTGATCAGCTGTACCTAAAATGTAAGGTGTGCCTTCAACAGAATCAGCGGCAACAATCATGCTGCGCTCAAGCCATTGCTTAATATATTCCAATGGAATAACCGGAATCGCACTGTTGAGGGATTCAACACGAACTTGTGGTTGAAGTTTAGTGCCACCTGTATAGCGACGAATGATACCTTCACAGCCATCACCTTCATCCTTACCGATGATTGGGCGGCCATTGTAGGTACACATTAATAGGCGGTCACCTGGGAAAATCCAATGCGGATTTTTCACGTGTTTATTGCTCGCCCAGATTTCAGGCCAGCGCACAGGATTTTTTAAGAAACGCTTGGAAATATCCCACAACGTATCGCCTTTTTTCACCACATAAACTTGAGGCGCACCTGCCTTCAATGACGGTGGATTGACGTTACGAGCAGGGGCAGCTTCTGCAACACTGACCATTCCCATCCCCACACTTACACAGACTGTAAGTGCCAATAATTGTTTTTTAAACCCCAAGGCACTAAAAGTTGGCATGCCCTTCAAAACCTTTTTCATTATCATAATTCCTAAAATTATGTATGTAACTGCGTTATAATAACGATATTACACACAATTTTTTGATGAAGCATTCCTTCATTTTGTTTTTTGATCAATGGCATAAGTGAGGACGTCGTATGGCCTTATTACCTATTTTAAGTTTCCCCGATCCCCGTCTTCGTACCATTGCAAAACCAGTCGAAGAAGTTACTGATGAAATTCGTCAGTTAGCAGCCGACATGTTTGAAACTATGTATGAAGCACCGGGAATTGGCCTGGCAGCAACACAGGTAGATCACCATATTCAGCTGATAGTCATGGATTTATCTGAAGAAAAAGATCAACCCATGGTGTTTATTAACCCCAAAATTACGCCATTGACGCAAGAGACGCAGCCCTATGAAGAAGGCTGTTTATCAGTGCCTCAAATATACGATAAAGTTGAGCGCCCGTCACGTGTAAAAATTCAGGCAATTAACCTTGAAGGTCAATCATTTGAAGTGGAAGCGGACGGACTTCTCGCAGTTTGTATCCAACATGAAATGGATCACTTAAATGGTAAGTTATTCGTCGACTATCTATCGCCTTTGAAACGTCAACGTGCACGTGACAAAGTGGAAAAGTTGGTTCGCCAACGTCAAAAAGATAAAGTCGCAGTTAAACGTTAATTGATCGCGGTTAAAAAATACCTGAGACAAGCCCAATTTCGATTGGGCTTTGTTATACTTGCGTCAGACAAATGTTAGGGTTTGCCTGTATTGTTTCGTAGTGGAGTGCTGCTGTCCTTTGCAGCCGTTTTTTTGCAGATTGCTGTTTTTTTACAGCCATTGTTGCCCAAGCAATATCAAGTTGCTCCGGTCTGCGAAACCATTACGCGTGCACTTTTACTTCCCAATGTTCATACTGAACATACCGCACATTCACACCATTCATCTTCCGCTCATGTAGAGCAAGTTCAAGTCGATCATACTGCCCATGAACATGATGCCAGTCATCAATGTCAGTATTGTACGGTCTATGGCAATTTGGTTTTGCCCCCTGAACTTGATGTGAAAGAAGTGCTTGATCGAATTCAAGTTCGTTTAATTGCTTTTCAAAAAGCTTTCAAGCATGTCTGGTTTGTTCTTCAACAACTCTTTTTACTTCCGCAAGGTCGAGCCCCGCCACTCGCTGTATAAATCCGACGTTTTTTAAACTTGGGTCTTTGAGGACTCAGGTACGCCTTTATTTATGTATTTTGTGAGATAAACATGGCTCAGCCTAAATTTTTTCTACAGCCTCTTGCGGCTGCAATTTGTGTTGCCTGCTATTCAACTACGGTGATGGCTGACGAGATGTCCGTAGAGATGACGGAAACCAATGCAGTACAGACTTTGGCACCGATTGTGGTGACATCACATCAGGGGAATGATGCCAATGGCCTGATTGTTCGTGCCAATCCCAAACAGCCGATTCAACCGATACCTGCCAGTGATGGGGCCGATTATTTAAAAAGTATTGTGGGGTTTAGTGCCATTAAAAATGGGGGAACCAATGCAGACCCAACCTTCCGTGGCATGTTTGGTTCACGCATTAAAATTTTGACCGATGGCACAGAAAATCTCGGGGCGTGTCCAAATCGTATGGATGCACCAACGTCTTATATTTCCCCTGAAAGTTATGACCGAATTTCAGTGATTAAAGGACCTCAAACGGTTCAATATGCCAATACAGGTTCTGCTGCAACAGTCTTGTTTGAACGCAAACCTGAACAGTTCGATGCTGATAAAAACTACCGTGGTCAAGCCAGTGTGATGATCGGTTCTTATGGTCGTTTAGATCATAATATCGAGGCGGCCGTAGGGGATGAATACAAATATGTCCGTCTAAATGCCAGTCGTTCTGTTGCAGATAGTTACCAAGACGGAGATGGTAATACTGTGCCGTCAGACTGGGAGCGTTGGAATACAGATTTGGCTCTCGGTTGGACGCCAAACGAAGATACATGGGTAGAACTTACCGGAGGTAAAGCCGATGGTGAGGCGGTATACGCAGGCCGTTCAATGGATGGTTCGCAATTTGCCCGTGAAAGCTTAGGCCTTCGTGTCGAGAAAAAGAATGTCACAGAGGTGATTAAAAAAATCGAAGCACAGGTCAACTATAGTTTTAATGATCATGTCATGGATAACTTCAGCTTACGTGAGTTTCAACCAAGTGGCATGATGAATATGCCAATGGCATCGAATGTTGCTCGCAGAACATTAAATGCACGTATGGCTGTGACATATGAATGGGATAAGATTGACTTTGTCACAGGCATTGACACACAGAAAAATGAACATAGCATTCGCAAAGGGATGCGCAATAGCTATAAAGACAAAGCACGTGAAACCGATATGAAGTTTCAGTCATATGGCGGTTTTGGAGAAGTCAGTTATCAATTGAGTGACAACAATAAGTTGGTTTCGGGACTTCGTCTCGATCAAGTGCAAGTGAAAGATGAGCGTGCCGCTTCGAAAGCGAGTGGCTATAACACGGAGCTGAATGAAACTTTGCCAAGTGCTTTTATTCGTTTTGAAAATAAGCACCCTGAACATGACAATGGTAAAACCTATATCGGTCTAGGCTATGTAGAGCGCATGCCAGATTATTGGGAATTATTCAGCCCAAGATCAGGAAATGGTCATAACAATACATTCAATCATATTGATACAGAAAAAACGCTTCAGTTAGATATGGGTTATCAACATGAACATGGCGCTTTGAATTCCTGGGTATCGGCTTATGCAGGTTTAGTGAGAGATTATATTTTAACAAGTTATAAGTCTGGATCAGGAATGATGAAGGGTATGGAAGCACATAGCCGAAATGTGGATGCCACCATTGCGGGAGCTGAAGCAGGGATTGGCTATCAATTTAGCGATCATATTCAAGCCGATGTCAGCGCAATGTATGCGTGGGGTAAAAACACCACAGATGGCAAGCCATTACCACAAATCTCACCGTTAGAAGCACGTATCAACTTACGTTATATCCAAGATAATTATACTTTGGGAGCATTCTGGCGTGTGGTTGATGGGCAAAATCGTATCAGTGCGCACCAAGGCAATATCGTGGGTTATGACCTGAAAGAAAGTGCAGGATTTGGCACACTGTCTTTAAATGGTACTTATCATATTAATGAGGGTGTAGATGTATCTGTGGGTGTGGATAATCTCCTGAATAAAACTTATACCGAACATCTAAATAAACTGGGTGATGCAGGGACAGGTTTAGCGACTGATCAACAGTTTAATAATATCGGTCGCAATTATTGGGCACATATTTCGATGAAATTCTAAGTCCTGACATTTGTCATCCAAAAAGCAGAGCGATCGCTCTGCTTTTTTTATTGGTGCATACTGGCTAGTTGTTTGGCCTTACTTTGATACAGTGCTAAACCGAGTTTTTGAATCGCACGGCCTTTTTGCTGTAATTTTTGATTTAAACTTGGGACATGCTTAGCGCCTGAATACAGGACAAGATTTCTAGCCAATAAATAATAGGCAAACCATGCGGCGGACTGGGGTTTGAGCCCTAATTTATGCATGCGTTTTTTGCCAATAAAAAATTGTGTCAGCTCCAGATGTTGTCGATAAGCCAGTTTTTGCTGAAATGGTCGGAGGTATTTGTATTGTCTTTCAAAAGGTTCTTTAGAGAGACTGGCGCCGAGAGCCATACTGCTTGCATCAGATTGAGGGTGTACAAATTGCATCCAATACAGCAGTTTCCAACCATCTGATTCTTTTTCAATTAACCATTTTTCATCAATACCCATTAACCACCCCACATAACGCCAAAAATGTAAAAAGCTTTCAGTTTCTTGTTTTGATGGAAAAATTCCTAAAGCGCGAATGCCCAAAAGTACCACACTGCTAAAGGCAAGATTGGTCATCGCCAAGTCAAATTGATTCATCGGCGCCCCCCACGTTGCAAAATCCCAGTCTTTGCCTTTTTGGAGTTGATGCCGTACCAAAGCATGAATAAAACGCACATAAATCGTCGATGTAAATCCCGCATGCAAACGTTCGAGTCCGCATTCTTCAGTGATATCTACCCACCATTTAGTGGTTTCAGCCAGACGTGTACCGGCTTGTTTATTTAAAGCACCGGTCAGCATGAGCGGTTGATTGAAACCGGGGAAGAGATAACCGACCATGAGTGAAAGGTCTCGCAAAATAAAGCCATTGTTAATCCCCAGGCGATGAGTGAATTCAATGGCCTGCTGTATTTTTTCTGGTTCTAACCACGGCGGTATTTGTTCAACATGCTTAAAAAAATGCTCGAGTTCAGGAATAGGAAAGGGAAGCTGCTCGACACCTTTAAATAAAGCGATTTCAAAATATTCACGATGCTGCTTAGGGTTCAGCATCATCCACGTGAGCACTTTTTCCATCTGTGGATCACCACATTGCAGGGCTTTATTGAGGGTAAGATATTGAGGGTAATTCGGCTGTGCAGCTCGACCCGTCAAATGAGACAACAGAAAACTCAGTAGATTAGATTGCTGCGTGGCCTGAAATGAAGCCAGTCGGGTATTGAAGTGAGTGGTCATGTTTTGATCTTCAATGTTATTGTTGCATACCACACTAATATGAATATTTATTCGCATTCAATTCGCATAACACTATCGCATTGGAGAGCAAAAGAATGAGAAAAAGACCACAACAACAACGCGCGAAAATGATCGTGGAAAGCATTTTGCAAGCTGCGCAGTTGTGTATTGCAGAACAAGGTTTACTGGAGCTGACGACGCCCAAAATTGCGGAAAAATCTGGCGTGAGCGTTGGGTCAATTTATCAATATTTTGAAAATAAAGAACAAATCGTAGAAGAATTACTGCTCCGAAAATCAGAACAATTGGGGTTGGCACTAAAAAATATAGTCGTGGAACAAGAGCAGCACAGTATTTATGAGGTGATCCCACTTTGTATTCAGTTTGGCTTTGATATGTTGAAAGCTGATCGTGGCTTCTTCATTGAGATCTTAAAACATTGGCATCAATACAGTCATTCAGATGCCTCTCAGGTTTTGGAAAAGCATTTTTTTGAAGTTGGGATGTATTTATTTAATCGCTATTATTCACATTGGAACTTTGAAACTTTGAAACATCGCTCTTTTGTAATCATTAATAGTACCTTATTTACCATGATGCGCTATGTGAGCAATAATAGTTTTTTAATTACAGAACAGCAGCTTAAAGTAGAATTATCGAAGATGATTTTGGCGTATTTAGATATTGAATAACACTGAAAACAATAAATTTGTCTATTAAAGAATTTATTTAATTCAGATTCAAGATATGTGAAGATAGATCAATAATAAATAACTTAAGATAATAAATCAGGAACATCATGATGGTTTCTTTGAGTTTGCAGCAACTGTCCAAATCTTTTGCGGGAAAACGTATATTTTCAAATTTAAATTTAGAGTTAAGCGAATTCGGAATTGTCGCTGTTGTTGCTGAGAATGGAGCAGGGAAGTCCACCTTACTTGCGATGATTGCTGGGATGTTGGATTTTGATGCAGGCAATATTTTGATTAATGATCAACAAAATGCCCCTCACAACAATGAATACAAGAAACTTGTGGCCTATGTGCCAGATAAAAGCCCTATTTATGATTTTTTACAAGGGCAGGAGTTTCTGAATTTAATGTGTGATATTCGAGGGATAGCGCATGAGCAGTATCAAATCTTCATTGAAAAATTTAAATTAGAACACTATTTAGCCACGCCGTTTGCTGACATGTCTTTTGGCACAACCAAAAAGTTTTTATTGGTTGCAGCCTTAATGACTTCGGCACCTTTACTGATTTTGGATGAACCGAGCAATGGCTTAGATCAAAATGCCTTGGCTGAATTAACAAGTATACTTTTACAGCAGAGCCAATCAAAATTGATTCTATTGTCTTGCCATGATCCTGTATTTAGAGACAGTCTTGCAGCAAAAATCATCGAGCTGGATCGGCTAAAGTCCAATGAGCAGACGGCATGAATAAACAAAGACATGTTGGGCAGCGAACAATTATAAAAACGCTTTTGAAATACCGATGGACATACTATGTCAAGACCACAGCAGACGCAGTTGCACGGCAAAAGCATTTACTTATTTTAGTCACATTAATTCTCGGGCCAATGTTATTCGGACTGCTCTTATCATTAGTGCAGCCCATTATTGATTTGGTTTATTGCAAATCATTAATCACGAATTTGTTTCTTTGGACAGGCTTTCTTGCCTTAAATGTATTTTGGTGTGCGATACAACGTAAAGCTTTGAGCGGTGGGGAAGGGTATCGCTATCTAGCGCTATTGCCCATCACGCTTAAAAGTCGTTTTGCAGTGGAAATCAAATTTTTAGGGAGTTTAAGCTTTTTGATGTTATTGCCATTTGTTTTGGCGCTTCTATATGTTTGGGTTGAGTATGAACTCTTGGCTTCCCTTGGCATCAGTGTATTGATGCTACTTTGGATCTTTAATTTATTAATTATACAAATGCTGTTTTTACAACAGAATCAATATTGGGTTTTAGTGTGTCTTTTGACATATTCGCCCATTTTGAGCCTTGCGATATTGGACGCTCAACTCGTTGCGGTGTTGTTATCTACATTCATCTGTATAGCGGCAATAAAATTCTGGCTGCTCGGTAGGAAATCAAAACCAATAAAGCTGCAAGTACCTAACGTATTTGTGATACAGAAATATAGCCCACTCTGGCTCAATCAGAATAAATTAATTATTCGTCAGGCATTTCATAAAAGATTTCTAACCCACCGTATTGTCAGTATCGGTATTTCGGTTACAGCGGTCGTGATTTTGTATTGGTTCGCCACACAGGCGGATACTTGGAACATCATGAGCCTTGATTTCACCGCTTCACAATTATTCCAATTGATGTGTGCTGTCTATATTGCACTGAGTTTATTCAATCTAGGCGTGATCAAAATGGACCTAAAATCAAATTTTGAATCTGCAGAGCGATTCTGGATCATTCAAGGGTTCACACTTTGGCAGCTCAGGAAATACGAATACTGTGTTTTATTGATAATTGGCTTGTTGATGAGTGTTCCAGTTTTGGTCTGGCTACTGCTGAAAGGTGGATTCGTTGATGTGCTATTGATGGCGACATTATTTGGTATCGCCATTCCATTTATTCAGTGGTTGTATAGAAAACCTGAAGAAGTGCACGGTGTTATGCCAGTTTTAATGTTTATCTTATGGGTGCCTCTGGCATATTGCATGCTTTCTGTACGCTAAAAACACTTTTTTAAGTAAAAAACGCTGATTTAGTAGAATAAATAAACAAACGTAATGAAAAATTAAAAATAAATGGAAAAGGGTGTTGCAACGGTCCTGAAATGCTGTAGAATGCACATCCATCGGCGGTGATGAAGATTAAAACTTCTGATAAAACAGTAACTTAGCATGAAATGCTTGAGTTAGGTTTTAGAAAGGAAGTTTAAAAATAATTTTCATTACTGGTTGACTTTCTAGAGATAGAGAGTAATATAGCCGACCTAGCTTGCTACTGACGAAGTAGCAAGAAGATCATTAAGAGATTATGAAGAACAACTTGTGTGGATTTTTACTGGTTGATTGATCGAAATTATTTTCATTGATTGATGGTAGAAATTACTCGAAGTTTATTTGAGCAAATTTTTGTCAGTAATTGATGAGCCAAGATTGGCACCCTTTAAGGTGCTACAAAGTATTAAACTGAAGAGT